>NZ_JBFHKV010000295.1:0-8405 GCF_041595215.1 Stieleria sp.
ACGGCGGTGTTAGCGGAACGGCGCGAGCCGTCCGGTGGCAGCATCGAAGATGCGTCGACAGACCGGAGGGCTCGCGCCCTGCCGCTAACAAATGACACGAAGGCTTGCGCCAAACGGCTGAACATCGATTGACATCAGCCGACGTAGGTCACGCTGTGCGTGACGAACGGCTGATGGCATGCACAGCATGCCCTACCGCCTGGCGGCGTGCACGGCATGCCCGTCTACTCGGGCAAACGTCCCGTTTGGATCTTGGGGAACGTGCCGGTCAAGCCTTCTTTCATGAAGGCGACGAGATCGGCTTTCTCCTGGTCGGTCAAGTTCAGCACCTTCATCTTGTCGCTCAACCAAGGGTTCTTGTGTCCGCCCTTGTCATACCAGTCGACGACCTCTTGAAGGGTCTTCTGGCTGCCATCATGCATGTAAGGCGCCGAGAGCGCGATGTTTCGCAGCGTCGGTGTCTTGAAGGCTCCCTTGTCCTTTTCTTCTTTCGTGACCTCGTAACGTCCCAGATCGGGTTCGTCCGCCTCCATGCCGACACCTAAGTTGTGGTACTGCTCGTCGGTGAAATTCGCCCCCGCATGACAGGTGGCACAGTTCGCTTTTCCGGCAAACAGCTTCATCCCCCGCTTGGCCGATTCGCTCATCGGGTTCTCCGCGATCGCGGCCTTGATCGCATCGTATTGGGCCTTCAACTCTGGTTCTTCGTCCAAATATTCCAGGTCGTCGGCGAACAGTTTCTCAAACGTGTCCAGATCGTTTTGGTAGTCGTAGGGTGCCGGTCCGGTGACGAGCGCCCGTTCGAACGCGGCGATCGCTTTGCCGACATTGTCGATCGTCACGCCGTCGCCAAACACCTTCTCGAACTGAAGCTTGTAGATCGGATTGGCGGCCAAATCGGCGACGCAGGTTTCGTGGTTGTTGCCCATCTCGATGGGGTTGGCGATCGGGCCGACCGCTTGCTCTTCCAGGGTGGCGGCGCGGCCGTCCCAAAACTGGGCCTGGCTGACGATGCGGTTGTAGGCGACCGGTGAATTTCGACCGCCTTCTTGACCACGCACCCCGACGCCGAACTGGGTCTGGGCGCCGTATCCTTGGGCGGGGTCGTGACAGGAGGCACACGAAATCGTGTTGTCATTGGACAATCGGGGATCGAAGTACAATTGACGCCCGAGTTCGATCTTCGCCCGCGTCAGGGGATTGTCTTCTGGAATGAAGATGTTTCCTTGGGCGGCGCTGAGCCCCTTGGGCAGTGTGACCGACAACGTTTCATGTTGCTTCGGTTGGGACAGCCAGTCGCGGACTTCTTCCAACGTCAGTTTTCCGCTGCCCGGGATCCCCATCAGCAGCGAGTGGTCTTCGCCAAGTGTGATCGTGGCGGATGGGGAGGGGGCGGACTGGGAGGGGGCAGAACTGTCCAGCGGCTCGGCGTTGGCGATCGAAGCAAGGCCGACCGAAACCAGGCCGATCGAAGCAAGGCAAATCGGTGCCAGCGAAAACAGGGATCGCAACAAAGAACGTTTCGGTTTTGACATCGTGAATGTGGGCTCTCGAAGGTGGGATGGAAAGCGGATGGAGTCGTTGGCGTTAGCTTCCAGCTTGCGGTCGAGCTGGATTGCAAGCTGGAAGCTTACGCCACGTTCACTCTAACTGAGCGGCAAAATTGATTGGTCGTCATCGACCAGGAAATCGGCGATTTTTCGGCCCGTGACACTCAACGGCAGTGTGCGGATTTGGTCAAGTGAGACCCATTGCCACGGTGCCGGTGATTTTGGGTCGGCCACGGCATTTGAAAATGCTGCTTGGTGCACGTGCAGCGAAATGCGAAACTTGGTGACCGCATGACGAAGGGTCTGTAGCCGAACTCCGGCGGCAACTTCTGCGCCCAATTGCTGCGACAGCCAGCCGGCCGCCGCGTCGACCGATTCGGTCGCCGCGTCGGTGCAACGGGGGAAATCCCAAAGCCCCGCCCAGCGTCCGCCATCGGGCAGCGGGCGGGCAAGGTACTGCGTCGCCCCTCGTTGTTCGCGGCTGAGGATCAGCGCGAATTCCGTTCGATCCTCGTAGGCGATGCGTTTGATCTTTCCTGGGATCTCGGCCTGTAGACCGAGTTCGGCGGCGCGACAGTGACTCTGAACCGGGCACTGGTCGCATTTCGGATTCTTGGGTAGACAGACCAACGCGCCCAGTTCCATCGCCGCTTGATTGAATTGTCCACTGCCGCTGCGCGGCAGCATCCGAGTGGCTACGTCCCATAACAGTTTGTTGGCGTCGCGATCGGTGGGCGGGACCCGCAGCGCGATCCATCGGCTGTAGACACGCTGCGTGTTCCCTTCGAGCACCGGAAGTTTTGCGCCGGCTGCGATCGAGAGCACGGCACCGGCGGTGTAACGTCCGACGCCGGGCAGCGCCAGCACTTGTTCATAGTCCAAGGGAAACTCGCCGCCATGCTCGGTCATGATTTGCTTGGCTGCGGCGTGCATCGATCGGACGCGACGATAATACCCCAGGCCTTCCCAGTGACGCATCAACTCGGACTCTTCGGCGGCGGCCAAATCGGCGACGGTGGGATACGATTTCATCCAGCGTCGGTAGTACGGCAACACCGTCGCCACCTGGGTCTGTTGCAGCATGATCTCGCTGACCCAAACGTGGTACGGCGTCGGATCGCTGCGCCACGGCATTTCCCGGGCATGGTTTGAAAACCAAGCGAGCAGCTTGCGACGCAATCCGGTTCGCCAGCGGGTCTGCTGCCAATCGTCGTGGTGTGGCGGGGTCTCAGTCGGCAAGGTGTCGCGTCGTCTGGGGCTCTATTGGTTTTGCTGTTTCTTCAGCGTTGCGACGGTGTCAAACACTTCGTTGCCACGTCGGTAACGGATCGCAATCTCGTCGCCGGGAATGTGCGTGTTGATCTGTTGTTGCAGATCATCAAACCGAGTGATCTTGGCGTCGTCGATTCGAATGACCACGTCCCCGGCTTGCAAGCCGGCGTCCGCGGCGCCGCTGCCGGGCGTGACTTGGCTGACTTCACAGGTATCCTGCAGCGTCGTGCGACACATCACGCCCAAGAAACCGCCGCGACGCAGCGTGATGTCCAGCCCCGGCATTTCGACACGCAACCGTTCGACACGCTGTTCGGAAACCCCCGTGCCCATCAAGTGCAGGGCATCACGCAATCGGACGCGGGTCAGTTCGGTCAACAGTTCTTCATTGAGACGCACGTACCGCAATTCGATCGCATCGAGTCGCGAACGTTGTTGCAACGTCTGGACGGCCGGCACCGTCAGCTCGCAATCGGCGATCACCAGCGTCGTCAAGTCGGGCATCTTCATCACCGCGGCCAGTGTTTCCGCTGTCGCCATCGCGTCTTCGATGACGACAAAATCGATTTCACGAATCCAACGCAACCAGGCCAGCGCTTCGATGTCGCCGTTGAATTGCCGGTTGATCCGAACGATCTCATGCGAGGTGCTGCGAGAGGCCAAGGCGACGGTGTCGATGCCGATGAAGACGCCGGCGCCCGAGAGCTGGACCCTGGCTTCGCGGCCACGCGATTCGGCGAACGATTCCAGTGTCGACTTGGCCAGCGTGGCTTTGGTGCCAAAGCTTGTCGCGGCGATCGATTCCAGCGTCGCGAGCGCCCCATCGGTCTGCCACGGCGGTTCGTCTTCGGCGACTTTTGCCAAGATCAGGATGACGTTTTCAACCGTTTCCAAATCGCCGCCGTCGAGCATGTCGCGCAAGACCGGGACGGAATCCAGTCCGCCGTCGATCAGGTGGCGGCGCGCCGATTGGCGGCGGAGAAAGCGTTCGTGGGACAGCTGGCTGGCCCAGTACTCGAGCGTCCGCTCGTCGCGGGGAACCCGGCGCGGCGGCTCATCGGCCGCCGGCGACGTGTCGTCCTGCTCGGCGTTCTGCTCGGCGTTCTGCTCAGCCAACGCTGCCGCGGCGGGCGGCTCGGATGGTTGCGCTGAAGCCGGTCCGGTGGGAACCTGAGCTGTGGGAACCTGAGCGGTGGCCGAAATGCCAACGAGGATCAGAGACGCCGCCCAGACCAAGCCGGCGACGTAGCGGTCAAGTCGATGCTTGCCAGGGGCGTCCAAGATCAAATCGTTCTCCGCTAACCGATGCACCAGCGATCGTTGAACCACTCGACACGGTCCGCACGGCGCGGGTTGTATTTCGTCTCGGGGTTGAACTTGTGGGTTTTCAAGAACGACATGAACGCCTTGCCCGGCACTTCGGCGTGCTGGGCGATGATGTCGACATGCTCGCTTTCCGGTTTCCAGTCGTACAGGATCTTGTTGTCGGATTCGAATTTTTCGTCCAGGTACTCGATGTTGGCGGAACTGCAAACGACAAAGTCGCAATCGCGTTTGCAAAGGAAATTCAACAGTTTGCTGGCCAAGGCGCGGGTCTCGGCGAGCTGACCGTCACAGGTTGCCGACGCGATGTTCCAAATGGAGACGAAACTGTGCTCGTCCTGGTCGTCCGGTGAAATTTTGAAATCGATTTCGTCTTCGGCGGCTGCCATGCTGAAAAGCCTTTTCAGATTGGGAATGATTGGGGATGTCTGTCCCGGAGATTCTAGACGATTTTTGTGGATTCGCACAGAGTCACGTTGGGCGTGACCGGACGTGTCATGCCGCTCTCGATGATTCAGCCAACGAATGAGACATCGCTCATTCGAGACGTATTTGGCCTGTTTCGCCGGAGCTTTTGCCATGACTCAAATGATGCTGTTCGACCCCTGCTCGCTCGCCCCCAGCACCCCCGTCGCAGTGAATTCCGCCGCGGTGGCCGCCAGCCCGGTTGCCGCCAGCCCCGTCGTTTCCCACTCCCGAACCGCCACGTCGACGGTTGCTGATCGCCCCCCCCGCGAGAACCGCAATCACGCCGATGCCGACGACGGGATTCACCACATGGGCGATTTGGCCCGCCTGGTCCTGCTCCGGTACCAACTGGTCGCCAAGCGACGCCAGGAAATGGCCGCTCGACGCGGAAAATAAACCCCGCCTGTCAGCCGCTCAGCTGCCACCTGCCGGTCCCTCCGGCTGGCTGTCTTTTTTGCCTGATTTGCCTAGCCGCTCTTTTTTCCGGTGCAGCATCCAAGCCGTCCACATCGCACCGACCATAAATCCGATCAGGCCCGAAATCGCCAGCAACATCGCCAAGGGAACTTCCCGATGAAACACCAGCGGCATCCGCAGCAAAACACTTTGAGTGTTGGAAAGCGAAAAGATCATCAGCACCAACACGCCGGAAATGATCAAAAACCATCGAAATCGCGCCATGATGCAAGTGTCCAGTGAAGTGCGAAAGGTTGAGGGAAGTGCCGAGTAGCCGGCGAAGTGCCAACTGTCCAGTGAACTAGTCGTGCCGAGCGGTCAGCCCGCTGAAACGGGAACGGTAAAAAATGAGCCCGAAATGCTAGCATTCGTTATGCTAGCGTCGGATGCGGGCCCAGACTTTCTTTGCATCCATTCGTTCGGGATGAATCGTAATGGCCAATCAGCAGCAAGTTTTTTCGTTCATGGAGGCTACCGCGGTCGCCCCGCCCCAAGCGAAGGGTCGGGCTGCCGAGGGTCGGGCCGCCGAGGGTCGGGCTGCCGGCGCGAACCGTCACATCTCTAGCGAACCTGCGCCGTTTGCCGCCACCGGACGGGCCCAGGATCTTCCCCCGGCTGAGGAAAAACAAGCCCCGTCGGGTCGGAGTTCGGCGGTCGACACGCGGACCTGCCATCAAGAATCGGCGACGGGCCCGGACGCCGCCGCAAGCCGGGGGATCTCAAACGAATCGCAGCCTCCCAGCCGTGAGGCGATCTTGAAATCATTGCGGGCCAAGGTCGGGTGCATCAGCACGGCGCGGCAAAGCGGTGGGAGAGGATTTTCGACCGGCTGTGAAGCGATGGATCAGTGGTTGCCGACCGGCGGTTTGCACCCGTCGACGCTGACTGAATGGATTGCCGCCCACGACAGTGCCGCCGCCGGATCGTTGGCGATGGCTGCCGCGGCGAATCGCTTGCGTCAAATTCCCGGTCGACCGCTGGTGATCGTCGATTGCAGCGGCACGTTCTATCCGCCGGCGGCCGTCTCGATGGGGGTGCCGCACCAGCGGATGATTCTGTTGCGTCCCCGCAGTGGTGCCGATGCGATTTGGGCGATCGATCAATCGCTGCGTTCCGGCGCCGCCGCGGCCGTCTGGGCTTCTCTGCCCATGCAAGTCGACGATCGTGACGCAAGACGTTTGCAATTGGCGGCCGAAAGCGGTCGAACACCGGGGTTGCTGGTGCGTGGGTTTGCCGCGCGGGGAAAACCCAGCTTCGCCGAAGTCCAGTTTTATGTGTCGCAGCAGCGGCGTGAACCGGCGCGTTCGGTCACCAACCGCTCGCATGAATCCGCGCGTTCGATGACGAACCGTTCGCGTGATTTCGAAGTCATTTCGGTCACACTCGACCGTGTTCGTGGCGGTGCGGTCGGCAAGCAGCTTGCGCTGCAAATCATCGATGCGGCAACGATCCGTCCGCTTTCCACCACCATCGGCCCACAGACGAAACGGCATGAAACGGCTGCTGAGCATCTGGCTTCGCAACTGGCCCATCCAGCGATTGCAAAGCGAGTGGCGGCGCGACGCGACTCTCGAACCGCTTCCTAGTGATGCGTCACGGGACAACCGCGCGGCACCGCTAATCCTTTGGAAGAACGATCACCGCCGTGGACGGCTGGTCGTCGCCTGCTGCGCCGCGGCGCGGCGGATGGGCGTTCGCACCGGCATCGCGATCGCCCAAGCGACGGAGCTTGCCGGTTCCGCCGGCGTGACCCCGATCACCGCCGAGCACGATCCGATCGCGGATTCGATGGCCTTGGGGCGCGTTGCCGATGCCCTGCAACATCAAATCAGCCCGCTCGTCGCAATCGAATCGCTCGGCAAACGACTTTGGGCCGGTCAGGTTCTGCTGGAACCCGACACGTTGTTTTGTGACCTGTCCGGGGTCACGCATCTGTTTGAAGATGAAGCCGGGATCCTGGACGCCACCGGCCGCTGTCTGGCCGAACTCGGATGGGTCGGCAAACTGGCCATCGCCGATCACGCCGCCGCCGCTTGGGCGCTGGCCCATTACGACGTCAACGACCCCGTGATTTCGACACGCGGTGTCGATGATTTGCTGCACTTGAGCGTCAACGCGCTGCGGATCGAATCAGAAATCAAACACACCCTTGACCGATTGGGGATCGAAACCATCGGCGCATTGCTGCGACTTCCCCGCGGCGGGCTGGCCCAACGCTTGGGCGACGGAATCGTCAAACGCATTGCCGAAATCTTGGGCGAAGTCGAGATCCCGTTGGAAGTTCACCATGCCGAACAACAGCACCACAGCAGCCTTGAATTGGAATACCCGACGGATGATCTTGAGATTGTGATGGATCGGGTGGGGCGGCTGGCGGAGTCCATCGTGGCGAGTTTGACGGCGTGTCAACGCGGAGCGTTGCGTGTGGCGTGTCGTTTAGAACTCGTCGATCGGCCGCCGCTGTCCACGGTGATCGGCATGTTCGCCCCGACCCAAGATCAACAACATCTTCATTGTTTGATCAACTCCAGTTTGGAATCGTTGCGCGTGGCGTCACCGATCACCAAGATCACGTTGTCGGTCTTGCAGAGCGGCCCGCTGCGGACACAGCAAAACGCGCTCTTCGCCGACGACGCCATTGAGTTAGGTGACAATGCGGTCTCCGATCGTTCCCTCGCCCGGCTCGTCGACACGCTCTCCGGTCGCCTCGGTCGCGATGCCGTCTTGGGTGTTCGATTGAGTGAGAATCCGTTGCCGGAGAAAGCGTTTCGAACCTATTCCTTGACCGATCATCGGACCCGCAAGGCGCTGCGGCGGTTGCCATCGAAACAACCCGCTCAGCGAAAGACGGCGGGCGAGCGTTCCACCTTTCACGCTCCCCGCCGTGACGATGCACGCCGCCGCCCGATGCAATTGTTGCGCAAACCCGTTCGCTTGACCGCGGTCGAAAAATCGCCCGCCCACGCCGCCAATCCTTTTCAAGCCCTGCCACCGTTCCGATTCGAAGGTGCCTTACACCGCGTCGCGTTTGCCTGGGGCCCCGAACGCATCGAAACCGGCTGGTGGGACGGCCCGACGATTCGCCGCGATTACTACCGCATCGAAACCGAAACCGGAAACGTTTGGTGGGTGTTTCGAGAGTTAAAGAGCGGGGAATGGTTTTTACATGGACGGTTTTTTTAGTTTCAGGTTTCAGGTTTCAAGTTTCAAGTTTCAGGTTTCAAGTTTCAGGTTTCAGGTTTCAGGTTTCAAGTTTCAAGTTTCAAGTTTCAAGTTTCAAGTTTCAAGTTTCAAGTTTCAAGTTTCAAGTTTCAAGTTGAAACCCCAAAAAACGCA
>NZ_JBFHKV010000296.1:0-8383 GCF_041595215.1 Stieleria sp.
ACTGATTCAACTTCTCGCCGGCGGAGCGATCATCGGTGCGGTACTGTCACTGATTGGAGCCGCGGTCTACTCCGGCGGAAGCCGCCGCGTGATGTTGGCGTACCTCGTCGCCTTCGCGTTTGTCCTCAGTCTCTCGCTGGGATCGTTGTTCTTTGTCTTGATCGGGCACCTGATGCGTGCCGGATGGAACGTGTTGGTTCGTCGCCCGGCGGAAATTTTTGGTTTGAACATTGTCACCGTGGCCGTGTTGTTCCTGCCGATCGCGCTGTCCGTCGTCCTCGGCGGCGAGCTCTACCCCTGGGCCAAACGCGACGCGGTCGAATCCCCCCACCCCGCAACGCCCGTCGCACTGAATGAGCCGACGGCGCTCGCCGCGGGCGACCCGCAGGGAGCCGACGATCACCACAGCAGCCTCTACGTTCATCAAACCGTCGATGAACTCACTCGCAGCAAGCAGGGCTGGCTCAACCCAACCGCGTTCATCTTCCGCAGTCTCGTATTCTTCGGCATCTGGACGTTGATCGCATGGTTCTACTTCAGCCTTTCGCGTCATCAAGACTCTCCCGCAGGCGGTGAAGACGACACGCGACAAATGGAATGGTGGGCCGGCGTCTCCGTCTTCGCGTTCGGGATCACGTTGACGTACGCCGCCTTTGACATGTTGATGTCGATCGACCCGCATTGGTACAGCACGATTTACGGCGTCTATTTCTTCGCCGGTTGTGCCGTCGGCGGTTTTTCGATCAACCTACTGGCAATCCTGCTGTTGCAGCGATTTGATCTCTTCCCGGTCGCACTGTCCGACGAACACCGCCGCGACTTGGGGCGATTGTTGTTCGCGTTCGTGTTCTTCTGGGGGTACATCGCATTCAGCCAATACATGCTGCTGTGGTACGCCAACGTGCCCGAAACCACACGCTGGTTTGTGGTTCGCGGTGCGTCGATGGCGGAAGGCTACACGAACAGTTGGGGATACCTGCTGGTGTTGCTGTTGTTT
The DNA here is from genome assembly GCF_041595215.1 of Stieleria sp. Taxonomy (NCBI): domain Bacteria; kingdom Pseudomonadati; phylum Planctomycetota; class Planctomycetia; order Pirellulales; family Pirellulaceae; genus Stieleria; species Stieleria sp. Next base: position 998 of record NZ_JBFHKV010000296.1, read on the forward strand.
GGGCATTTCATCATCCCATTCCTCGGCATCATGTCACGGCATGTGAAAACCAACCCGAACGCGATGATCTTCTGGACCGGCTGGCTATTGGTAATGCACTACTTCGATTTGTACTGGTTGGTGATGCCGGAACTCGGGCCGCATTTGACGTTCGGCTTGCCGGAAATCGGAACGTTGCTATTCGCCCTCTGCGTCTACCTGCTCGGAGCGTCCATGATCGCCACGCGAACTGCCTTGGTCCCCACGGGCGATCCACGACTGAGTGCTTCAGTCGCCATCACCGATGCCTATTGAGTCAGTGATTCAAAATGCCTGAGTAGGTCATGCTGTGCATGACATCTACGATCGGTCAAGTCGCAACGTCGCAAGAATGGATCCATCCGTACTGCGTCGTTGAACAAGGAAGACCATTTCCGTAGGGTGGCACCAAATCATGATCCATAGGCATGCACCACATTTCGTTGCTGATCTCGCGGCGGTCTGCATAGCCAAGGCGCCCAAGGAAATCCGCCAGCGCGGCGGTCAGCTTCATATCCGCGTTGAGACAGCGGTGTCCGCCACCGCCGCGGCGAAACGGAACCGATTCGTGCGGGCGGTCGGTCCAACCTCGGCGATTTTGAGATAGTTGTTTTGTTGCTTCGGACGACGAAGAAGCGGGGGTAGGAAGATTTTGGAGGTAAGAACATTGACGACAACCAAGGATCGCAGCCGGATTCATTTTCTTACCTCCGAAATCTTCTTACCGTTTGCCAGCGGCCGATTCGGGAAGGAGTGACAAAATAATAGTGGCAAAACAATTCCAGATCGTAGTCGTCTTGCCCCGCGTCGTTTTGCCCCCTACCTGTTCTCGATTTTCACTCGGTCGGACGAACCGCCGCCCGAAATCAGAAACAGCCCGCAAGACGAGAATAAGGGGAGGGGGGTTTTAAACGCGACGTTAACGACGAAGGCAGATACCTACGCGGCGGACGATTGATGTGACCACAGAACCGAGACGACTTCCGCCGCAATGGCAAGAAGGGCGTAGTGACCGCGCGGGAGCCTTAAGCGACCAAGCTGGGAACGGCGCACTCCGCCAAATGCTAACCGACAGCTTGTCTGTTCGGCCAAAGCCCCCTTCCATTGGAGTCTGGGATCACCCGCCGCCGACGCCCATCCAAGCGGCCGCACCGTTTGAACTCCTCAAGAGGACTTGCGTCGATCGGATGCCGCCGATTGATTTTGATTCTTCAACCGTCGCTGCAATTGGGATTGATGAAGATTGGCGGGTTGCAACCGTGCGGGATCAATCGGTTCGAACCAACGCCCGCTTTGGTTGAGTTCTGGTTCGCCCGTCGACGTCACGCCGATGATGTTGATCAAGTCGGTACTCCACCCCTTGGGCCACTGCTGTGACGCTTGGGAGCGGATGCACCAGAACGTTTCCCAGGCTGCACTGTGTCGGCCGAGCTTGGCACCTCCGCCGGACTGAAACATCCGCGTGCCCTTGCCAAGATCAATGTTGGTGAACAAATTCGCGTGGGGCCCATAACAATGATGATCGAAGCAGACGTCCAGTCCCCGCCCGTCAGAAGCCACATTGCCAGCCGATCCGCGAGTGACCGTGATGTCGTGCATGAATCGCGTGCGGTAGTCGAAATTTGTAAGCAGGTTGTCTTGCCCGCCCAGTGTGACGCCGTGATGCCCCGTCGCTTGTCGCGTCCGCTCCGGCTTACGCTCGGATTCCATGTCAAGACCATCGACCGTCACATTGCGACCACTGATGAAGATGCCGCTATCAGCATTCCGGATTCGTAATTCACGGGCCCAACAATTGCGAACACCACTCATCGCCAATGCGTTGAATCCGACTTCCGTAAAGTGGCCGGCGTAGGGCGTCAGTGGAAACTCGAATCCGATCTTTTCAATCCCCACTTCCTCGACGCTGCACGATGCGGCATAGATCCGAGGTTGCCATTCTGGTTTGACTTCCGTTCGCAATGGGCGATCAAACTCGATCCGTTTGAACGTTGTGTCCACGCCAGTCACGCGTGCGGCAAACGTGACCGACGCTCGGCGACCGAGGTTGTCGAGTGGGCCGGGATCGTTCGCGTACAAGTAGCGAGCGAGTGTTTGATCGTCCGTATCCGATAGCTGGAGGCAAACCTCATCGCCAACATGGAAGGGATCGACGCTGGAAACATCCAACTGCCGGCTGCCGCGTTCGGCGGGCTTGGTTACTTTCGCCAGGACGTCCTTCGCAGGCGATCCCGAAACACTGATCAAGCCGCCCGACCACGAGTAATTGCTCGTTCGTCGTCCCGTCGTCGTCGCACCCCAATTGGGATGGATTTCATTCAGTGGAATCGGAAAACGTAAGATCGATTCACGGTTGCTCGTTCCTTGCAGCACCGTGCCGGAATCGCGAATTTGTAAGACGTCCGTGATGACATACACGCCCGGCGGGACGGCGATCGTTTTCCCGCGTGAACGATCAATCGCTCGCTGAAAGGCCTTCGTGTCGTCCGTCTTGCCATCACCGACTGCGGCAAAGTCTTTTACCGAGACGTCGGCGGCGCGGTTGGGCAACGAACGCTCGCCACGGTGATATCCCGTATACGAGAAGTCCGGCAAACGACTTTCCGCCGTCCAACGCTCACCCCGCTCGCCCCAGAGATCCGAGTAAATCGGTGAGTCCGCGAAAGTGCAACTGAGACTGGAAACGATGATGACAAGTGTGCAGATGGTCCTCATGATAGTCCTCGATGGGTTGGCGAAGCCGCCGTGCGCCGTCAGGCAAATGGAGTGACTGAGCGTTTCAATCGTTCAGGGCTGTATGGATCTGCTCAAGGCTGTTTGTCAAACAAAGCGAACGTTGTGTTGGTTAAGTAGTCTTCAAAGACTTGCTTCATGGCAACCACCGAGTTGTGCAGAGGACAGGGGTCATTGTTGCCGCACCAACCGGGCCCGTAGGCACAGAGAGTTTCCGTTTCACGCTCAAATAGCATCGCGACGTCCTTGAGTGAAATCGAAGCGGGCGGTTTCGCCAAACGGTAACCGCCGCCGGGGCCGGGTGATCCGCTGACCAATCCGCTTCGCGAGAGCTCCGTCATGATCTTGGCGACCAGCGGTGCCGGCAGATTGCGACTCTTGGCCAGTTCACGCGACGAAGCGACGGCGGTTGAATCGGAATAGAGTTCCGCCAAACGGCTCATGACCGCGATCGCGTTTTGAGTGGTTTTTTGCTGCAACATGATGGTTCTCTCTGTGGTTCGCATCGGTTGAATGCGACGGGTCTGCTGGGGGTGGCCGCCACACGGCAATGAAACTCGGCGCACGCCACCAGCCTGCGGCAATTCGTATCAGCGGCCGAAATCGACGCTCCGTCGCTTGACCCGTGACCCCCGACCAATGTAATATCCTAATACCGAATTGCGTATCCGGAATTCGCTATTGGCTCTTTTGCTCAGAATCGTTGCACAAACCGCCCACCGGGAGGGATTCGCAATGGCTGGCCGTCAAGGGAATCGCCGTCAGTTTCTGTTTCAGCTCACCCTGGCCGGGGCCGGCGCGGCGACCGTCAACAGCTGGGCCCAGGACGCGGTTCAGAATATCGAACCGTTGACGATCGACAACCCGCTGGGCAGTTACCCGAATCGCGATTGGGAACAGCTCTACCGCGACCTCTACAAGTCGGATTCGACGTTCACATTCTTGTGCGCCCCCAACGACACGCACAACTGCTTGCTCAACGCCCACATCAAGAACGGCGTCGTCACACGCATCAGTCCCACGTTCGGTTTCTCAAAGGCAACCGACTTGGCCGGCAACAAGGCGAGTCAACGATGGGAGCCGCGTGTTTGCCAAAAAGGTCTGGCGTTGGTGCGGCGGTTCTATGGCGACCGCCGTTGCAAACGTCCGCTGGTCCGCAAGGGATTCAAGGAATGGGCCGATGCCGGGTTCCCTCGCGATCCGGAGACGGGAGCGGTTGACGCGGATCGCTACTTGAATCGTGGTCGCGATCCCTGGGTCGCCGTGACTTGGGACGAGGCGTTCCAATACAGCGCCAAAGCGATGAAGAACATCGCGGAAACTTACAGTGGCGAAGACGGCAAACAACGCTTGTTGAAGCAGGGTTACGACCCGCTGATGGTTGACGCCACCGAAGGGGCGGGAACACAAACATTAAAATTCCGCGGCGGCATGGCGGCACTGGGTGCGACGCGAATTTTCGCCCAATATCGCATGGCGAACTCCATGGCGCTGTTGGACAGCAACGTACGCGGCGTCGAACCAGACGACGCAATCGGAGCCCGCGGATGGGACAACTATTCTTGGCATACCGACTTGCCACCCGGTCACCCGATGGTCACGGGCCAGCAGACCGTTGACTTTGATCTGTGCAACGTCGAGCGATCGAATTTAATTTTGGTCTGGGGCATGAATTGGGTGTGCACCAAAATGCCCGACGCGCACTGGTTGACCGAAGCGAGGATGAAAGGCTCGAAGGTGGTTGTCATCGCCGCGGAGTATTCCGCAACGACGTGCAAAGCCGACGAAGCGTTTATTGTTCGCCCCGGCACGACACCCGCGCTGGCACTCGGGTTGGCCCAAGTTGTCATGCAGGAAAAACTGTACGACGAACAATACGTGACGTCGCACACAGACTTGCCGCTGTTGGTCCGCATGGACAATGGCAAGATGCTGCAAGCCACCGAAGTGTTCCCCGACTACCAAAACGAAACGCTCCAAAACGGCGTCGTGGTGACTCAGCCCGGCGAAAAGTCACCGAAGCCCTACGCCCAACCCGGAGCGATCCTAACCAGTACCCGACGTGAACAGTGGGGGGATTTCGTGTTGTGGAATGGCGACCAGCAAGCTCCCCATGCGATCCATCGGGACTTGGTCGGAAAGTTCTTTTCAGACACAGGTGTCAAGCCCGCGCTCACGGGTACGTTTGACGTCAAGTTGGCCGACGGACAGACCGTCAAGTGCCGCACCGTTTACGACGTCACGAAGGAACTGCTCGACGGATCGTACACGCCCGAGGATGTCGAGAAATTGACATGGGCTCCGGCGGACGCGATTCGTTCGCTGGCGAAACAAATCGCCGCCAACCCTGAAAAGACATCGTTTGTTCTGGGCATGGGGCCGAACCAGTACTTCAACAGCGACCTCAAAGACCGCGCCGTGTTCTTGATCGCGGCATTGACTCGCAACGTCGGTTTCGTCGGGGGCAACGTCGGTTCGTATGCCGGGAACTACCGGGCGGCGTTCTTCAGTGGGCTGGGCCAATACATCGCCGAAAATCCGTTCGCGCCGCAGCTGGACGCCGACCAGCCGGTCACGAATCTGAAGAAGTATTTCCGTGGCGAATCGGTTCACTACTTCAATCACGGTGACACAATCCTGCGCTACGGCGACGCGGTGCTGACCGGCAAGTCGCACTTGCCGACGCCATCGAAGTCGATTCATGTGTCGAATTCCAATTCATTGATCGGCAATGCCAAGGGACATTACGAAACCGTCGTCAACACGCTCCGCCGCGTCGAGTATGTCGGCGTGAACGAATGGTGGTGGACGGCGAGTTGCGAATACGCCGACGTCGTCTTCCCAGTCGATAGCTGGGCCGAAATGAAGTTCCCCGACATGACGATCAGTGTCACCAATCCGTTCCTGTACATTTTCCCTGAGACACCCCTGCCACGCATTCATGACACTCGCGGTGATGCGCAGGTTGCTGCCGGGTTGTGTTCGGCGATGGGCAAGTTGATCGGTGACGCGCGGATGGACGATTACTGGAAGTTCATTCACGCGGGCACGTCGCGGCCCTACTTGCAACGCATCCTTGATCACTCCAACGCCACACGCGGCTACAAGATCGAGGACCTGGAAGCCAAAGCAAAACAGGGCATCCCGACGATCTTGGAAACGCGAACGTATCCAAAGATCGGCGGCTGGGAGCAATCCAACGAGCATCGGCCTTGGTACACGCGATCTGGACGATTGGAATTCTATCGCGACGAACAGGAGTTCATGGACAGCGGCGAGAACCTGATCGTGCATCGCGAACCGATCGATTCGACGTTCTATGAACCCAACGTGATCGTCGCCGGCAAACATCCACTGCTCAATCCCAAGACTCCCGAGGATTACGGTGCCGATCGCAAGGATCTGTCGGGTGACGCGCGTCAGGCTCGACACGTGATTCTGACGGTTGATGAGTTGCTGCACACCCAGCATCCGCTGACGAAGTATGGCTACGAGTTCATTTTCCATACGCCGAAGTATCGTCACGGGGCGCACACGACGCCGACGGATGTGGACATCATCGCGGTTTGGTTCGGTCCGTTTGGCGACATGAACCGTGAAGACCGCCGGATGCCGATGGTCGGAGAAATGTATGTCGACATGCACCCCCTGGATGCCAAAAAGCTGGGCATCGAAGAAGGTGATTATGTGTGGATCGATGCGGATCCCAAAGACCGTCCGTTCCACGGCTGGGAACACAATCCAGAAGCCTACGAGATAGCTCGCCTGATGGCTCGGGCACGTTATTACCCCGGCACACCGCGCGGCGTGACGCGGATGTGGCACAACGCCCACGGAGCAACCTTCGGTACGGTGCAGGGTGCCAAGGAACGGGCCGACGGCATGGCGCAATCGCCGACGACGAAATACAAGGCAATGTTCCGCAGCGGCAGCCACCAAAGTTGCACCCGCGGATTCATCAAGCCGACCTGGATGACCGATTCGCTGAACGTGAAAGAGATGCTGACCCAAGACATGACGCAAGGCTTTGTGCCGGACGTGCATTGCCCGACCGGTGCGCCACGCGAAGCGATGGTGAAAATCACGCGGGCGGAACCCGGCGGGGTTGGCGGTAGAGGCCTCTGGCGACCGGCCGGCCTGGGATTGCGACCGACCTACGAGAATGCATTGATGAAAAAGTTTATGGCGGGAGATTTCTGCAAGATCAAAAAGGCGTGACGAATAGCGTGTCACGCTGAGCCGACGGCGCGAGCCGCGGGCTACGGGTGAGCCGACGGCGCTCGCCCAATACCACTTACTTTGGCACTGAGGGAGGTAGCGGAACGGCGCGAGCCGTCCGGTTTGACCTTGAAAGACCGGAGGGCTCGCGCCCTGCCGCTAACAAAAGCCCCCCGTTTACCGCCAAAGTACGTGACATTGGGTGCTAGCCGCGGGCTCTGGTGACACGGCGAACAAGAAATCGAGCCGCGAGGCTAGCACCTACGGCTCACAGGCAAAACCGAAACGGAAAAGCGAACCATGGTCAAACGATTCAACTGGCACATCGGACGCGAACAAGAGTATCCCTACGACGCGCCACCGCCCAAACGACAGGTCGCTTACGTTTTCGACACCAACAAGTGCATCGAATGCCAA
>NZ_JBFHKV010000297.1:0-8363 GCF_041595215.1 Stieleria sp.
ACCCATTTTTTGACCAACCCATTTTTTGACCAACCCACTTTTTGACCAACCCACTTTTTGACCAACCCACTTTTTGACCAACCCACTTTTTGACCAACCCACTTTTTGACCAACCCACTTTTTGACCAACCCACTTTTTGACCAACCCATTCTTCGATCAACCGATTACTTCGGCATCGCACCTCCGCCGCCCAGTGCCGCGGCCTCACTCGCCGTGCAAGTAACCTTGCGGCGAGAGTCTCAGGTACTTGCCTTCATGGATTTTCCACAGCCCGGTGCGTCCGACGATTTTTCCGATCGCGGTCAGCGGGGCGGGAAGGTCCGCCGACAGCAGTCGCTCGGCGTCGGCCGGCGCGGCGGTCAGCAGGAGTTCGAAATCCTCGCCGTCACTCCAGGCGTGTTGAAACGGCTCACGTCCGGTTTTGGCCGATAACTTGATCGCATCGGTGTGGATCGGAATCGCGTCGACGTCCAATTCGACACCGTAGCCGCTGCTGGCACACATCCGATCCAGGTCCAGGGACAGGCCGTCGCTGACATCGATCGCCGCGTGGATGGTGGCGAGCTTGCGGATGGCGGAGGCGAGTTCGATGCGTGGGGTCGGCCTCAGGTGCCGTCCACCGATGCTGCCGCCAAAGCTGCCGCTGGCCAACACGACATCGCCTTCGACGGCGCCGCTCCGCAACCAGGGATCGCCGTCGGGGACGTGGCCGAGCACGGTGATGCTGATCGCCAGCGGACCGTCATAGGTCGACAGATCCCCGCCGGCGATGGCGACATCGAACTGTTTGGCAGACTCGAGGATTCCTTCGTAAACCTCGCCGGCGATCTTCGTCGCGTTTTGTTTGGGCAACGCCAGGGTGACCAGGGCGCTGGTCGGGATCGCTCCCATCGCCGCGATGTCACTCAAGTTGATCGCCATCGCTTTAAAACCGACGTCCGCCAAGTCGTGTTCATCGATGGCAAAATCGACCCCGTCAATGACCTGGTCGGTGCAGACAATCGACGGCGAGGCGGGCGACTGGATCACGGCAGCGTCGTCACCGATGCCGACGGTGACCTGCGGCAACGACCGCGTGCGACCTTTTAAATATGCGAGAAAAGACTGTTCCATGATCCAAATCCACCTTCCGGGTGAGCCTGCTGGCTGGCCTGCAACGAAATCACACTAACCGATCGAAAACCCACTGTTCCGCTGCAACGAATCCACCCACGTCACGTCACAATCGTCGATTGAACCGGCCGGCCGCGAATCGATCCGACGAATCAGTTCCTTCAATTGGCTCTTGGTCCCATCGGCGTCGACCAAGACGCTTCCGTCGGGCTCATTGCGAACGAAGCCATGGATGTCCAGGCCGTTGGCGTGAAACAGCACGGTCGCTCGAAATCCGACGCCTTGAACGCGACCACGGTAGCGTGCGATCAATCGAACGTTCATTGCAGCGCCGTATCGATCTCATCGCCATCGACCGTGTCCACCGGTTCGGCCTCTGGCGGTGGCTCGGCAGGCTGAGTCCGCTGGATCACGACCATGCACATGTCGTCAAACGGCGGCGCGTCACCGACGTGCTTCATCACCGCCTGGACGACGCGGTCTTTGATCGCCCCGGCTTCGCTCTCCATCGCGGCAAGCTTTCGAATCGATTCGATCCCGAACTCGTTGTCATCGGCGTCCATCGCTTCGTTGACGCCATCGGTGTACAGCAACAGCACATCGCCGGGTTCCACCTCCGCGCTGACGGCTTCGTATTCGATTCCCGCATAGATCGCGATCGGCAACCCCGATTCTTCACCACCTGGTTCGGTGATCTCACCGGTGCGTGCGTGCCGCCAAATCGGAGGCATGTGCCCGGCGTTGACGATCGTCACGTTGGGGCTGGCCGGATCGATGACGACCAGCAAGAACGTCGCAAATCGCTCGACGCCCAGTTCACTCATGCGATCGTTCAGTTTTTCGATCGCCCGTGCGACGTCGGGCTCCCCGGCCAAGCAGAACCGCGTCTCGGCGGACAACTTGGCCATGTACATCGCCGCCGCCACGCCGTGGCCGACGACGTCGGCAACCACGATTGCGATTTTTCCGTCGGCCAAGTGGATGTAGTCGAAGTAGTCGCCACCGATGTGATTGGCGGCCTGGTAATAGCTTTCGACGGCATAGCCGTTTGCGTCGGGCGACCGCTGCGGCAAGAACGCCTTTTGAACGTCCGTCGCGAGTTTCAGGTCTTGTTCCACCTCGCGTTGATGCAAGGCCCGTTCGTGCATCTGAGCATTGGTGATCAGAATACCTGCCTGGGCCGCAATGCCGGCCAACAGATCGATGTCCTCTTCGACGAACTGGCCACGCCCTTGAGTCGAATCGATTTGAATCGCACCGAACCGATTGCCTTCGGAATCGCCCAGCGGTGCGCAGATCATGCTTTTGATCGAAAAGTCTGCGATCGACTCGCTGCTATCGAATCGGCTGTCCTGCATGGCGTCGAACGACAGCAGGGCTTCACCACTTGAGATCACGCGGCGAATGATGGTGCGACTGATCCGCACCGTTTCGGTTTCGTCACGGGCCTGACGGGTTTTGATCCAGCGGGTCTGCAACCCGCCGTCTTCGGTTTCCATCACGATGAAACCGCGGTCGGCCGACGGAAAGATCGAGAACAGACTGTCCAAGATCCCCGGCAACACGCTGTCCAGCGAGAGCGTGTTGCTGAGGTTGCGGTTGATCTTCAACAACGCTTCGAGCTTCGCCTCGGGCGTCGCTCTCATCTTCAGGCCTTCGCCCGACTTTTCGAACTCCACCTGCGGCGAGACGACGCGCGAGTTATCCGATTCGTCGTCGACCATCACGATTCCGAAGCTGGAACCGCTGAACGTCAATTCCGCCGCGCCGCTGGAGGCGAATTCGGGATAACTATCGCCGTGAAAGATCAGCTCGATGTCGCTGATCCGGATGCGGTCGCCTTCACGCAGCACCTGGCCGCCGGAGAGCAACTGACCGTTGAGAAAGGTGCCGTTTCGGCTGCCCAGATCGAACACCGTGAATTGGTCATTCTGACGAACGACCTTGGCATGAAATCGGCTGACCGCACCGGCATCGACCACGATGTGGCAATCGGGATGGCGTCCGATCGACGTCTCTTCTTCGGCCAGTTCAAAGCGTTCCGGCCCGCCGCTGAGCGCGCCAGCGGCGGAGTCGACGCCTGCATCGAGTGAACTGCTTCCGACACTAGTTGACAAAAACGCCATCGATCCGTTGGCCCCTCAAAAGGTTGCCGGTGCTCGTAGAACCAGGTCCGAATCAATCCTTGTCTTGCTCGGACGATCCCGGCAGCGGCGATTCGGGGGCACTATTGTCCTCGTATTTCGCTTCCGGAATTTCCGACTCCGCTTTCGTCCCGAAGACGCTGTGCGAGACCGGATAGGAGTCCTTGTTCGGATCATCCATGTCGGCCGAAATTTCTTCTTCGGTGACCTTGGCGTTCTCGACAACCAACTCGATCACCTTCCGCTCGACGATTTGATTCCGCAGCGCATCCATTTGACCGGTCTTTTCCAACCGAGCCCGGGTGGCCCGCAGACTTTGTCCGGACTGTTGCGAGATCAACATGATTTCGCTTTCGAATTCCTGAGGCTCGGCGTCGATCGACTCCTCTTCAGCGATTTGCTCGAGCACAAAGTGCTCACGCAATGCCGCCTCGGTCGACGCACGCGCGTTCTGCTGCAGTGCGTTGACGATGCCGCGGATCGTCGTGTCGTCGAACCCGTTGCGACGCATTTCCAAAACGCGCCGTTGCAATTCGCGATTGGTCTGACGGCGAACCAAGTCTTCGGGCAACTCAAAGCTGACCGACTCGGCCAACAGGTTGGTCACCTTTTGACGAACGGCTTGCTGCGTGCGGTACTCGGCTTGACGGACCAGCGAATCTTTGACGAATTCACGAAGCTCTTCTTCGGTTTCAAAGTCACCGAGTTCTTCGAGCACGTCGCTGGTCAGCTCGACGTTTTCAAGCTTCTGGACTTCGACCAACTCGACTTCGGCGGTGATCGTGCGAGCGCTGTCCGCCTCGTCGTCGGAATCACCGAGCGTGACGGCCGTCGTGACGGTATCGCCTTCCTTCTTACCGGCGACATCAGCGCCGAAGGATTCGCACACGGCATCGCTAAGCGACAGTGCCGGAGCCAGCGTGATGGATTCTTCTTCCATCGTCGAAATGACTTCGTCGCCTTCTTTGAAGCGAATGTTGACGACCAGTTTGTCGCCCAGTTCTGCCGGCTCGTCGGTCGCTTCGAACGAAGCCCGGTCTTTCAGGACCCGTTGCAACGCCGCGGTGACCGCCTCGTCGTCAATGTTTTCGACGGGCTTGGTCAGTTCCAACCCTTTCCAGTTGGGAGTTTCAAACTCGGGACGCACTTCGATCGAGAACTGGAACGAGAACGGACCTTCGCCCGGATCGGGGATCGAGTTGTAGTCGAAGTCAGGCTCGCTGATCGCCGAGAAGTCTTGGCTTTCGGTGACCTGCGAAAGGCTGTCCATCAGCAGCTTGCCTTTGACCTGCTCGACCACGCGGTCTTTGAACTGCTTTTCAACCAGACGCCGCGGTGCACGACCGCTGCGGAAACCGGGCACTTGAGCTTCCGGCACCAATTCATCATACGCGTCTTTGAGGTAGCGTTTGACTTCGGACTCGGGAACGGTCACGACAACATCGCGGACACACGCCTGCGGGGAACTGACCTGGACCTCCAGTTGGAGAGGGGTCGCTTCTTCGGCGTTTTCGGGGGAATCTATGGACGTGGACATCCTGTAACGCACCTTGGACGGGAACGGGGTGAACAAAATTAGTGTGTCTGCCGCAAAGCGTTTTTTCGCTGCAGCGAAATGCTCTGTTTGCTGGAGAAGCCCGTAATCTATCGCGGTCGAGTCAAAATCGGCAAGTCACCGCCGCGATTTTACGCTGCTTCCGGCCATTCTCGCACATTCGTCAGGATTTCTGAAAACAATCTGCCTCAAGTTTCCCCGAGGGCTTGCCGATTCTCACAATCTGTTGATAATCTCCCCGCACTGACAGAAATGACGCGGCTGTAGCTCAGTTGGCAGAGCATCACGTTGCCAACGTGATTGTCGTGGGTTCGAATCCCATCAGCCGCTCTCAAATGCGAAAAAGGCACCCCGGCTCGGCCGAGGGTGCCTTTTTCATTTCTCGGGCACGCCGGCACGACACCTGCGTCGCCTCCGGCGACTGGCCTTGCCCCGCCATGGCCCTGCCAGCGATCACCGATCGCCCGCAGATCTCGCGCCAAACGGCTGATAGCGCGAGCGATCCCAGCCGATTCGCGTCAGCGTTCGGGCATCGCCCGGTTTCGCATTCGCTGGGCCCGCAGGCCCCGCGCCAAACGGCTGATATTGCGAGCGATACCAGCCGATTCGCGTTAGCGAACCGGGTATCCCGGAGGGATGACAGCGAGTAGCCGGAGGTCAGCGCAGCGCCACCTCCGGAAAGCCCGCCGCCCGAAGCCCACCGACCCCGGAGGGGTCGCAGCAAATCAATTCGCCGGCGGCGACGCAGTTCGCGTTCCGGAGAGAGTCGATCGAGAGGCGGGTCCAATCGGCGGGGCGGGCCGGGCCCGAGGGCTCGAACGTGATTTGCTTCGACACCCTCCGGGGTCGCGTGAGACAGGGGACCGAATATCCGGAGGCGTCGCTCCGCTCACCTCCGGCTACTGGCTTTGACCCCATCCGGGGGCATCCAACGACCACCAAGCGCCCGTAGCCCCTGTACTAAACAGCCGCTGCCCCCACGCTCTCAAAGATCCGCCTTCTCGTTTCCCTGCTCGTCGTAGCGGTTGAAGGCAAAATAGGCAAAGGGCACGGGCAAACAGGGGATCAGCAGATAGAAAAACCTGCCAACGGTAACGGCCAACACCACCGTCAGCACGAGAAACCCGATCCAAACCCACCAAGTGTCACGCCAAAGCCCGCCGAGCTGATTCACGATACAAATACTCCATCTGATTTCAGTTTCGCCATTCCGCCACCGATCATTCCGTTCAGCAGCGAGAATTGGCTGTCACTTATCTGATACCGGCCCGGCAGATGCGTGTCGACGTGGCAAATCGCCCAGGGCGGCGGTTTTGCAGCGAACCGGCGACCTCGCTAACCCCCGTGAAATCCCACGCCAACCAATTTGAAGAAACTTTTCATCAGTTTTTGCGAAGAGCCGTTGACGCTCACCAGAGCCGCCCCTACATTCTCGCCCTCCCGTGAGACGAACGTCGCCCGGGAAACACCTCGCCGAGCGGCCAGGTGCACCGTCCTTTGTTTCGCCACTCATTATTTACTGGAAGCGTACTGTGTCAGCCGGAGCCAACGAAGTCATTCGGATCCGTATGGAAGCATACGATCACTCCGTGCTCGATCAGAGTGCCCAGGAGATTGTGGATACGGTCAAGCGAACTCACAGCGAAGTCCACGGGCCGATCCCGTTGCCGACTCGCATCGAACGCTACACCGTGCTTTCAAGTCCGTTTGTGAACAAGAAGGCTCGTCAGCAGTACGAGATCCGAACCCACAAACGCTTGATCGATATCGTCCAGGCAACCGCCAAGACGATCGAAGCACTGAACAAACTGAGTCTACCCGCCGGGGTGGATATCAAAATCAAAGCTTCGGCTCGATAGCACGAACGTCGCTCGTCGCGACGTTTCGCCCTTGCCTCACCGCCTGAAGCGGTGCGGGTCGATGCCCCAAAGTTTTTAGGTCCGGTATTCCGCATGAACGGATATCGCTCCCGATAACCCTAGCTGCCACCGCACACCGCGGACAACGCAAGCTTCCGGTTCGGGGCGAGAAGTTCAAAACCCAGATACGAGCGATAAATGACCACGGCGAAAGCCGGGGTGCTAGAGCTATGTCACCATCAATACTTGGTCGCAAAATCGGAATGACTCAGGTCTACGAAGAGGACGGTACCGTCGTCCCCGTGACCGTGATCCAGGCCGGCCCGTGCAATGTGCTCCAGATTCGCTCTGCTGATCGCGACGGCTACAGCGCTGTCCAATTGGGTTTTGAAGACAAACCACGCCGACTGGCCAGTCGCGCCGAACGCGGTCACGTCGCTAAACTCGACAGCAAACGGTCCAAGAAACGGGCCGACGCAGGCGTCGAGCTGATTGAAAAAGCTGACTGCGAGCCCCAACGCTTCATCCGCGAATTCCGCGGCGAAACCGACCTGTCGGTCGGCGGCACGGTCACGGTGGAAATCTTCGACGGTGTCAAACGCGTCGACGTGACCGGCACCAGCAAGGGCCGCGGCTTCTCCGGCGTCATGAAACGCCACAATTTCTCGGGCCAACGAGCCACCCACGGTGTCAAGAAAGTACACCGCCACGCCGGTGGTACGGGTTGCAGTGCGTCGCCGAGCCGCCTGTTTAAAGGCATTCGCATGGCGGGCCAATATGGAAACACCAAGGTCACCACGCGAAACCTGGAACTGGTTCGAGTCGTCCCCGAAGACAATTTGCTGTTGATCCGCGGCTCCGTCCCCGGGCCGAATGGTGGCCTGGTGACGATCCGTCAAACGAACAAGGTGGGTTAGTCCCGATGGCAACACTCTCAATCGTCAACGAGTCCGGCGAAGAAGTCGGAACCTACGAAATCGATTCAGCCGCGATTGCGGACCGAATCAGCAAGCAACTGCTCCACGACGCAGTGGTGATGTACCAGGCGAACAATCGCCAGGGTTCTCACAACACGCGAACCCGTGGCGAAGTCAGCGGCACCAACAAAAAGATGTACCGCCAAAAGGGCACCGGCCACGCCCGAGCCGGCTCCAAGCGAACCAACGTTCGCCGCGGCGGTGGTGTTGCACGGACGATCAAACCACGCGATTACAGCTACCGATTGCCCAAGAAAGCGTTGCGACGAGCCACCCGTATGGCGATCCGCAGCAAGATCGACGACGGCGAGATGCTGGTCATCGACCAACTCAGCTACGACGCGCCCAAAACGTCAAAACTGGCGTCGACGCTGAAAAACCTGGGCCTCGAATCGACTACCACGCTCGTCGCAACCGCCGATGCAGATGTCGCGGTTTACAAGAGCGGCCGAAACATCCCCGGAGTTGACGTGCAGCCGGTTCGCCAGCTGAACGCACTGTCGGTGCTCAAGCCCAAGCGAATGCTGGTCACCAAGGCGGCGTTGGACAAGATCAAAGATGGCTCGTTTGCCGACGGGCAGGCCGTTTAGGTCCAACCGCACCCCCACACTAATACAAGAAGAATTTGAGCGATGGCAAGAATTCAACCACCTGCCCAGCCGGAAACGAAGATCAAGCTCGAGCCGCACCAGATCCTGTTGCGTCCGCTCGTGA
>NZ_JBFHKV010000298.1:0-8350 GCF_041595215.1 Stieleria sp.
CCAATCCCGTGTCGTCGGCCGAATTGCCGGTGGCGGTGAAATCGAGCGAGTCCAGGGCGGTATCGCAGCCCACATCGTCGCACGACGCCGGGGGATTGCCGGACGGGAGAATTGACGCGTCGCATCCTTCGTCGTTGCAGGGAGCGACGCCGCTCGGGTAGACGACGGGCCCCGAAACGGCCGGCAGACTCGGCAGGCCGGTCAGCAGATGGGGCAGGCCGCTGTGGACTTGGGACAGCCCGGTGCCCGGCGGATAGATTTGGCCGCAGCCGTCGCGGCAACTGGCGTGACCGAATTGATCGGGATAGCCATGCGGCGGCAGATCGGCCCCGGGGCGAAATCCGCCGTCGCGACAGACGTGGTATCCATCGCCCCAACCGACGCCGAGTAATCGCCCCAGCCGCTGCATCGTTGCGGGATGATCGGCGTGGGCGTCGGGCAGCGTCTGATTGGCCGCGGCCAGACCCAGCGCCGCCAGCGTCACAGCCGCGGCGGTTGCCAGACGCTTTCGTCGGGTCACTCGACGCGGACGGGGCGGATCGAGAGGCGTGGGTCGCTGTTGATTTGATTTGCCTGGCATGAGCCGACTCGTCATCCGTGACAGGGTCGCGAAGTGAAAATCGGGCGACGAAGCGACGCCGATCCCGTTTTCGGAAATGCAGTTCACAAGACGATTAATCGGCAAATTCCTCGCGATTCCTGGTCGTCGAGCGAGCGGGAGCGTGCAAATTGCGGTGGACCGGATCCGTCTGACTCGGTTGTCGGGGCTGCGTTGAGTTTTCCGGCGACGAAGTTTTCGATGGCCCCTATCCCTCACGTGGAATTGTGCCCGTTTCGGCGCGGTGCCGCCTACCGCGAGCTAGCGTTGGAAAGTCCGCGAGCTAGCGATGGAAAGACCGCGAGCTAGCGATTGTAAGCTTGTCCCCAAACCACACCTCCGTACGCCAGTCGCACCGTCCGCGAACCGGAAATTCACTTATGTCGCAACGCAACCGATTTCTGATCGATCCCCCGGTCCAGTGGTCCATTATCCGCCGCATGTCGATGCATTGGTCGCTGACCATCCTGGCATTGCTGGCGATCGGCATTGGCGTCCAGATGATTTACGCCCCCGGCAACCAGACGTTCGGACAGATGATCGCGCGGTCGTTCGGCGCCCAGGCACCGTTGTTGTGCGTCATGTTGATGTTGTATCCGGTGTACGTCTGGGACATCGTCAAACTCAGCCATCGCTTCGCCGGCCCGATGTTACGCCTGCGCGGCATCTTGAATGAATTGGCCGACGGCGGACGGGCGATGAAGCTGCGATTCCGGCCCTGCGATTTTTGGCAGGAAACGGCAACGGATTTCAATCGATTCTACGAAG
Source organism: Stieleria sp. (assembly GCF_041595215.1). Lineage (NCBI taxonomy): Bacteria > Pseudomonadati > Planctomycetota > Planctomycetia > Pirellulales > Pirellulaceae > Stieleria > Stieleria sp. Next base: position 1,367 of record NZ_JBFHKV010000298.1, read on the forward strand.
AACACATCCGCTTGAAGAATCGTTGCGAAGAACTCGAAAACGAATTGAAGCTGATGACAGAGGCCGCGGAAAAGCGAGAGTCGGCCGAATTGTCGGCCTGATCGAGCGATTCTTGCCAAGCTCATCTACGCATCGATTCGCCGGCACGGCATAATGAAGGGGTCTTACCTCAACCCCGCACGAGCCTACGCCGATGATACGATCGTCTTCCAAGCACCTTACGCTGCTCGCCTTGCTGTGCCTGAGCGGCTCGCTCTTGTTCGCTCCCTCCCCCGCGTTTTCTCAACAGGCGGCCGAGGAATCCCCGCAGACGGGTGAGCCTGCTTCGCCGGACGCTGGCACGCAAGCCGAGACGCCTCAAGCCGAGGCCGCCGACGAGACGGAGCCCGCGGCCGACGCAGCTGATGCAGCCGACGGCATCGATGCCGGACAGGACGAACTGGACGAGGCCGCGATCTTGCGATTCGACGCCAAGAGCGCCCGTGAACTGGAGGCGGTCGAACGTTTGCTGCAAACGGCGATCAAGAAAGGACTTTCCGGTGAAAACGCGTCGTTCGCGAAAAAAATGTTAGGCTCGGTGCTGTTGCAAAAAAGTCAGCAGCTGATCGCCGCGATGGGCCAAACCGCCGGCAATCGCAACCGCGCCATCCAGTTGCGTGACGAGGCCCTGCGGACGCTCGAAGACGCCCTGAAAAATGACCCCGAACTTGTCGAAGCCCATCTTCTGGTCGCTCGCCTGAACATGCTGCCCGGTGGCGACAAAGACGCCATCACCGCAGCGACCTCCAGCGCGATCGATCTGTTGGCCGACAATCCCGTCGAACGCAGCGCCGCGTATTTGCTGCGCGCGTTGACTTGGGGACCCGGAAACGAAGACAAGCGTCTGGCCGATTTGGATGCCGCTATCAAGGATGATCCCAAGAATCGCGAGGCGTTGCAGGCTCGCGCGGCGGTTCGGCTGCAAAACCAAGACGTCGCCGGGGCGATCGAAGACATGGAACGGGTGCTCGCCGAAGACCCGACCAACTTGCAAGTCGCGCAAACCGTCGTGCAAAAGCTTGCCGATCTCGACCGCGTCGACGATGCATTGGAATTGCTCAGCAAAGCACTCGAAGCCAAACCCAGCGAAGGGCTGTACCGCATGCGGGCGATCCTGTACCGGATGCAGCTGAAAGAAGAGGAGGCATTGGCCGACCTGAACAAGGCGCTCGCGATGCAACCCCAAGATCCGATTTCCTTGCTGCAGCGCGCCGAGATCTCCGTCGCACGCAAAAATCTACAAGCCGCCAAAGATGACTTGCGGGCCGCCGAGCGGATCGCGCCCGGAGTCGCCGCGGCCGAACAGGCGATCTTCGTCCGCTGCCTGATCGCAATCGAAGAAGGCCGCATGGCCGACGCCATCAACGAAATGAAAACGTTGATCGATCGCGATCCGACCAACGACGGCCGCAAACTGCAATTGGCCAACCTGTACCTGCAAGACGAGCGGCCGCGTCAGGCGATCGAGGTGCTGTCGTCGATCTTGGATCGCGATCCGACCAACGTTTCCGTCCTCCGTTCACGAGCCGACGCCTATCTGTCGGTCGGTGATCACGACAAAGCGATCGAGGATTACGAACGGGCCATCAAAGTCGCCGGTGACGATTCAACCAACTACGACCTGTCGGGAATCTTGAATAACCTCGCCTGGGTCCTCGCCACCAGTCCCCAAGACAGCGTCCGCGACGGTGCCCGGTCGGTCGAATTGGGTGAGCGCGCGGTCGAACTGACCGACGGAAAGGAACCCCACATCCTCAGCACGCTCGCGGCAGGCTATGCCGAGATGGGGAACTTTGAAAAGGCGATCGAGTGGAGCAGCAAGGCCGTCGAAGTCGGCAAGGCACAAGAGCACGAACAGCTCCAACAACTCGAAGAGGAACTGCAGCAGTACCGTGCCGGAAAACCTTGGCGCGAGAAACAAGAGACCGAAGAAAACGCCGTCCCGATTCTGTCGCCCGAAGATTTGATCGACACCTGAATCGTGGCGTGATGTCAATCCCTTCGGATAGCGGATTCGCTGGCGCTCTCCATTGACACCCAACGAGTTGTTTCGTGTTAGCGGCAGGGCGCGAGCCCTCCGGTCTTTCGGGTTCAAACCGGACGGCTCGCGCCGTTCCGCTAACACCGTGAGCCGAATGTCGGTGGCCTGACCCCGAAGGGCGTCAAAGCCAGTAGCCGGAGGTGAGCGCGGCGACACCTCTGGACGTCCGGTCCCCCGTCCCGACGCGACCCCGAAGGGTGTCGAAGCAAATCATGCCCGAGCCCTCGGACCCGGCCTGCTATCCCGAGTGAATCAGCATCTCGATCAACTCTTTCAAAATCGCGGACTGCCGCAGCGCCGGCGAATCGATTCGCTGCGACCCCGGCGGGGTCGGTGAGAATTCGCGACGGGCTTCCCGGAGGTGGCGCTGCGCTGACCTCCGGCTACTCGCTGTAATCCCTTCGGGATAGTGGATTCGCTGGCGCTCTCCATTGGCACGCAACGAGGTGTTTCTTGTTAGCGGTAGGACGCGAGCCCTCCGGTATTTCGGGAACGATGAGGGACCGGAGGGCTTGCGCCCTGCCGCTATCACCTCGTAAAACGGAGGGAATCAATGCTTCACAGCGTTGCCCCTCGGGGGCGTGGCAGGGCGCTGGTTTTACTCCGGCGGTGTTCGCTGCGCTGACCTCCGGCTACTCGCAGCAATCCCTTCGGGATGCAATACCAGAGGACGTCCGGCATGCACAGCATGCCCTACTTGGGTGTCCGGCATGCACAGCATGCCCTACTTGGGCGTTTGGCATGCACAGCATGCCCTACCCCCAGCATTTACTGATCTGTCGGACGGCTTGTCGCAGGCGGTGTTCGTTTTCGACCAGAGACATCCGCAAGAAACCTTCGCCGGCGGCGCCGAATCCGCTGCCGGGGCTGACGGCGACGTTGCCTTCTTCGAGCAATTTCATCGCAAAATCCATCGTGCTCATGGCGCTCCGCCACGGCTCGGGGACTTCCGCCCAGACGAACATGCCGGCCTTGGGCGGTTCGACTTTCCAGCCCAGTCGACGCAAACCGTTGACCAGCACGTCGCGGCGACCCTGGTAGATTTCGGATTGCTTTTCGACGTTCGCTTCGGTTTCTCGCAGCGCGACGATCGCGGCGATCTGAATCGCCTGGAACATCCCGTAGTCGTAATAGCCCTTGATGGTCCCCAAGCCGCGAACCATGTCCGCGTTGCCGGCACAGAATCCGACCCGCCAGCCGGCCATGTTGTAACCCTTGCTCATCGTCGTGAATTCCACACCGACGTCCTTGGCACCGGCCGCGGCCAGGAAACTCGGCGGGACATAACCGTCGAAGGCGACGTCGGCGTAGGCGAAGTCGTGGATGACCATGAACCCGTACTTTTTCGCCAGCCGCACGACTTCCACAAAAAAGTCGGGCTCGATCACCGCCGAACTGGGATTGTGCGGGTAATTGACGATCAAGACCTTGGGCGCCGGCATCATGTTCTCGCACGTGTACGCCACGTTCCGCAAGAATTTGTCCGGGTCGGCCACGTCGAGGGCGACGACATTGCCCGAGGCCAAGATGACGCCGTACATGTGAACGGGAAAATAGGGCGACGGGATCATCGCGGTGTCACCCGGTCCCATCAGGGCCAGACACATGTGCGAGAACCCTTCTTTACTGCCCAGGCAGGAGATGATCTCGGAATCGGGGTCCAGCCGCACCCCGTACTTGCGATAGTATTTTCCCGCGACTTCCCGCCGCAAGTTGGCGATGCCGTTGGATTTACTGTAGCCGTGGTTGCCGGGATCCGACGACGCGTCGTGAAGTTTTTGGATCACGATCGGGTCGGGCGGGTCGGAGGGATTTCCCATCCCCAGGTCGATCACATCGTCGCCGGCACGCCGTTTTTGGTACAGCGAGTTGTTGATGCGGCCAAACATGTAGGGGGGCAAGCGATCGACGCGCGAGGCGAACTTGACCTCGAACGGGGCGGGGACGGGATCGGTCGTCGGCGCATCAATCGCGGGTGCGTCGATATTGGGAGAATCATCGAGACTGGAATCATCGAGACTGGCTGTGTCACTCATTTTGGCCAAACCGTTACTGCGCCGGGGAAGAACTGACGATCGCCCCATTGTCGATCAGAAACGCGTTTCCTCCCAGGGGTTCGCCCAGATTGTTCCGAAGAACGTGGGATTCGGCCTCCGAATCGTCACGTCGGCCGCGGAATTGGGGGGCCGCGCACAGGACCGTGCTGAACAAACCGGTCGCATTTGGTTACTATACTGATCGCGTTCACTCGTCTTGTCTGCCTCTTCCTCACTCCCAATCGCCCCTGATTCATGACTGTCGCACTGTTTGTCCCCTGCTACATCGATCAGTTGTATCCAGACGTGGCGATTGCGACGCTTGAATTGTTGGAACGATTGGGGGTCGATGTGGCGTATCCTGACGGCCAGACCTGTTGCGGCCAGCCGATGGCCAACACGGGCTGCGAGACCGACACGGCGCCCGTGGCCCGGCGTCTGGTCGACCTGTTCGCTGATTTCGAAGCCGTGGTCTGTCCCTCCGGATCGTGCGTGTCGATGGTCCGCAATCACTACGCCGCCTATTTCGATCCCGAGGACGCGAAATTTCAGCACGTCACGTCCAAAACCTATGAATTGTGCGAGTACCTGCACGATGTCGTCGGCGTCACCCACCTGGACGTCAAGTTCCCGCACCGGGTCTCGCTGCACCAAAGTTGTCACGGGTTACGCGAATTGAGGCTCGGCCAATCGAGTGAATCGATGACGCCGCGTGAGAACAAAGTCCGCAAGCTGTTGAATCTGGTCGAAGGCATCGAGTGGGTCGAACCGGATCGTCCCGACGATTGTTGTGGTTTCGGCGGGACGTTTGCGGTCAATGAAGCGGACGTGTCGGCCGAAATGGGCCGCGCCCGCATCGCCGATCACTGCGACAAGGGCAGCGAGGTGCTGGCGTCGGCGGACATGAGTTGTCTGATGCATCTGCAAGGCCTGATTCGCCGAGAAAAAAATCCGATTCAAGTCATGCACGTCGCCCAAATCCTGTCCGGGCGGCCGCTCGGCGCGGCGTGAGTCGGTGACCCGATTGGCGACTGACCAACAACTACGCAATACCTTTTCCCAAAATCACTTCAGCCACCCGCTACCATGCTCCCGATCGTCCAGCATCCGGCCGCTGCCAAGGAATTCGTCAACGACCCGAACCGGTCGCGCTGGCATGACCAAGCCCTGTGGTTCGTTCGCAGCAAACGCGACAAGCAAGCCGCCTCGTTGCCCGAATGGGAATACTTGCGCGAGACCGCATCGGGAATCAAAACGCACACGATCGCCAATCTGGCGCATTACCTGCAAGAATTCGAACGCAACGCGACCGCCCGCGGCGCGGTCGTCCACTGGGCTCGCGACGCGGACCATCACAACGAAATCGTGCTCCGCATCCTTCGCGACCACAAGACGAAACGGATCGTCAAAAGCAAATCGATGTTGACCGAAGAGTGCGGGTTGAACCACTACTTGGAAGACAACGGCATCGATGTCGTCGACACGGACTTGGGAGAACGGATTGTTCAACTGCGTGGCGAAACCCCCAGCCACATCGTGTTGCCGGCCATTCACATCAAAAAAGAAGAGGTCGGCGATACGTTTCACAAACACCTGGGGACCGACGAAGGGGCATCGGATCCGAAGTACTTGGCCGAAGCGGCACGCGGGCACTTGAGAGACAAGTTTCTCGCCGGCGAAATCGGCATCACCGGCGTCAACTTTGCCATCGCCGAAACCGGTGGACTGGTCGTCTGCACCAACGAAGGCAACGCGGATTTGGGAACGTCGCTGCCGCGGGTGCACATCGCCTGTATGGGCATCGAAAAACTGTTGCCGAGACAACGCGATCTCGGCGTGTTCACGCGTTTGCTCGCTCGCTCGGCCACCGGCCAACCGATCACCAGCTACACGTCGCACTTCAATGGCCCCCGCGACGAAAACAGCGAACTGCATATTGTGCTGGTCGACAACGGCCGCAGCCGATTGCGTGAGAGCGAAACGTTTCGCGCCGCGATGCATTGCATTCGCTGTGGCGCGTGCATGAACACCTGCCCCGTCTATCGACGCAGCGGCGGGCACAGTTATCGCGCCACCGTGCCCGGCCCGATCGGAAGCGTGCTGTCGCCGACCCGTGACCAGAATTCCTACAAGAGTCTTCCGTACGCCTGCAGCTTGTGCGGTTCGTGCAGCGATGTCTGCCCGGTCAAAATTCCGCTGCACCACCAATTGCTGGCGTGGCGCGGGGAACTGGTTGGCAAAAAGTTGTTGCCGCTCTCCAAACGGCTCTCGATGCGCTGTGCCTCGTATCTGTTTCGCTTTCCCGCACTGTTTCGGCTGGTCGGCAAAGTCGGCCGCTTCGCGCTGCGGGTGCTGCCGCGTTGGGCCACCCACAATCGCTTGAACGTCTGGACGATCGCTCGCGAGCTTCCCGAGCCTCCCAAAGAAAGTTTTCACCAATGGCATCGACGCCATCGGAACCACTGAGAGCCATCGGAAATACTGAGAATCGAGATGATGAAACCGACACTCGCCGACACCGACGCGCGGCAGGGGATCCTGGATCGCATCAACACCAAACATGTCGACATCCCGCCGTTGCCGGATGTTGATGTGGATCGCGTGATCCAATTCGATCAACCGATCGACAAATTTGTCGAAATGCTGGCGATGGTCGGGGGTCAGGCACACCAAGTCGATTCACAGGGCGACGTCCGCGCGCAGCTGGAGGAGATCGATGTGTTCCGCACGGCGACCCGCATCGTTTCGTTGACGCCCGAATCCATCGCCGGGACGATCGACGCCACGCAAATCGAAGATCCCCACGACTTGTCAACGGTCGATTGGACGATCGCCCGCGGTGAATTCATGGTCGCCGAAAACGGATCG
>NZ_JBFHKV010000299.1:0-8341 GCF_041595215.1 Stieleria sp.
ACTTTCCAGGTCCGCCAATCGCTGCCCCCGTCGGCCAATCCATACGCGACCAGGGATCCGTCACGGGTGATCACCGTTCCCGCCAGCGCGACCGTGCCGTCGTCACTGAGTTTGTTCGGGTCGATCAACACCTGACGTTCAGCCGAGAGCGAATCGGCCTTGTAGAGAACGCTTTGGTTTTGCAACCCGTCGTTGTGGGAATAGAAGTAGCGATCGCCGCGACGACGGGGAATCGTGTAGCGTTCGTAGTTCCACAATTTCTCGAGCCGTTGCCGCATTGCTTCGCGTTGCGGCAGCGATTTCAGGTAGGCCTGCGTGACTTCGTTTTGGGCCGTGACCCAGGCTTCGGTTTCCGCACTCTCGGTGTCTTCGAGCCAGCGATAGGGATCGGCAACCTCGATGCCGTGATAGGAATCGCGGACATCGGACTGTTGGGTGACGGGGTATTTCAGCGTGGTGGGTGTGACTTGTGCGTTCAAAGTGGAAACAGCAACTAACAGCAAGGTGATGGACGTGATCGCTCGCGTGGGATGATTCATGGCGGTGGATGGCCCGAGTGGAGTGGCGTGGCGATGTAAAGTTTTTCACGGGGGGTGTCGGACTACTTCATTACCGGTCGCGACTTGCCTATTCTAACGGTTTTGGCAAGCACGCTAATGGGAGCGAATCGGGGTGGAAGCGGCTTGGAGGCGACGATTGCTGCGGGGACGATGGCTGCTGCGCCAGCGGTTGGAGCGGGACGTGTTCGAGCCCCGCGGGCGCGTGGCGTCGAGCCTTCATCGGTTTCCGTTTGTCTTCGCCAGCTTTTTCGCAACGCTCGGTGTGATCTGCGATGCGTGGTGGTACGAAACGTTTTGGACCAGCGTGACACGTTGGTTGTTGATCGGCGTGGTCGCGGGGTTGCTGCCGGAACTGGTTCATCGCGTGTTCCGACCGTCGCGGCCCGGTGTCAAGGGTTTGGCGAGAGTCATCACCTGGGCCTGCAACGCGGTTTTGTGGACGAGCTGCTTTGGAACCTTGCATGCATGGAGCGAAGCTTCGTTTCGCAGCGCGTCGATCCTTCCCTTGGTCGATCAATCCGCGCAGCCGATCGTTGTTCGGGGAATGTTGGATCGAACGGTCTCGTTGCGGCGAAACCCCGTTTCGTTTGGCCGCCGCGGCGCGGACGAATCTCCCTGGCAGAGTCAACTGACCGTCGACCTGCAGCAGCGGCGTGTCGAAGACGGGTTTGAGGCCACTGACGGCAAGGTGTTGGTTTACGTTGACGGGGACTTGAGCCAGTTGCGGCCCGGCGACCGGATGGAGATTTATGGATGGTTGCATCCGTTTGAAGGTCCGACCAATCCCGGTGAACCGGATCTTCGACCTGCCTATCGACGACGTGGGCTTCATGCTCGAATCGAGACCAAGAACGCGGGATCGATCACGCTGTTGGAAACCTCGTCCAATCCGATCGCGTCGGCGGTCGCATCGATCGCGACGCGGGGCCGTGAGTCGTTGCTCAGCCACACGGACGATCAAACCGGACCGCTGGCGGTCGCCTTGGTGATCGGGCAGCGGGAATTCGTGGATCCAAAAACACGTGACGCCTTGTTGGCGACCGGCACGGCCCATTTGCTTTCGGTCAGCGGCATGCACCTGGCGATCCTGGTGCTGGTAGCGACTTGGATCGTTTCGGCGGTGGGGCTGCAACCGGTCAGTCGCTTCGTGGTGATCGTGGCGATCAGTGCGTTGTACGTCGCCGTGACCGGCGGCAGGCCTCCGGTGATGCGCGCGGCGATCCTGATTTCAATGTTGCTGTTATCGACCTGTGTCCGGCGAACCTCCCAACCGCTGAACACCTTGGGCGTGGCGGCGATGGTGTTGATCGTGGTGAATCCGATGAACGTCTTTTCGGTCGGGGTTCATCTGTCGTTCTTGGCGGTGATCACGTTGATGTTGGCCGGTCGACCGATCGCGCCGGGATCGATGCGTTCGGAATTGGAATTACAGCGTGAGGCCGGGTTTCAATCGATGGTCGACGCGTCATCGAGTTCATGGGTGCGAAATCTGAAAACGGTGGCGCGGTTCTTTGCACAGATGGCTTGGTTGAGCGGATGTGTGACGGCCGTCAGTTTGCCGTTGGTGTGGTCGCAATTCCATTTGGTCTCGTTGGTCAGCGTGTTGACCAACGTGTTGGTTTGGGCGGGGTTGATGGTGGCGTTACCGGCGGGCGTGTTGACGGTGATCGTCGATCCGATTCATTCGTGGTTGGGTGCGGTCCCCGGAACGGTTTGTCACCTCGCACTGCGTTACATGTGGTGGGTCATCGAGTGGACGGCGGGTTGGCCGCGCGGGCATGCCTGGTTGCCGTCGCCGCCGGGGATCGGCGTGGCGTTGTTTTACGTCGTGATGGCGGCATCGTTGATCTGGCGATCGCGTCGGGCGAGATGGTTTCGTTGCGGCTGGGTGCTGGTTTGGGGCGTGGTGATGTTTTGGGTTTCGACGCGGGTGGCGGCGCTGCCGCCGAACACGTTAGAAGCCACGTTCATCGATGTGGGGCACGGAACGAGTGTGATCGTGAGGACGCCCGATAGAAAAATTTGGTTGTACGATTGCGGCCGGATGGGCAACCGTTTGGGCACCAGCCGCGACATCGACACGGCGCTTTGGTCGCTGGGCGTGACGAGATTGGATGGCGTGTTTCTGTCCCATGCCGACGCGGATCATTACAACGCGTTGCCGGCGATCCTGGATCGGTTTTCGGTGGACGTCTTGATCACGCCGCCGGGGATGCTCGAGGGCCGCGACGCGGCGCTGGCGGACGTCCGCTCGGCGGTGCGGCGACACCGGATCGCGGTGCGCGAAGTTTCTGCCGACGTTCGGGACGCATGGGTCGACCGAACGGGCATGTCGGTGTTGCATCCTCCGCGGGCGGGGATCGCCGGCAGTGACAACGCGAACAGTTTGGTGTTGCGGATCGATCATGGCGGCAGGGCGTTGATTCTGCCGGGTGATTTGGAGCCACCGGGAACCGAGTCGCTGGTTTCGCGTCCCCGGCCGCCGGCGGGCGGTGTCTTGATGGCGCCGCACCACGGCAGTTTGTCGATGGACGCGGACGTGGTGTTGGCCTGGGCGCGTCCGCGGCAGACGATCGTCAGCGGCAGCCGTCGGGCGGCGCGGACCGAGGTGGAAGCGATGTTGTCGGTGACCGGAAGCGGCGTGCACATCACGGCCCGCGAGGGTGCCATTCGGGTGCGACTGAATGGCTCTGGTCAGCTGGACATCCGCAAGTGGCTGGTCAGCCCCTGGTAACGCCGGCCAATCGCACGGTGTCCCCGCTAGATCCTGGTGAACCCGAGGCATCCAGTGCTGCCGAGGGATCCTTCGGTCGGCGGTTGACACTGGCCATTTTCACGGCGATGTGTACCATGACAGGCTGAGTCGTTGTATTGTCGGGACCGCTTTTGGAGCCACTTCGCCCGTGTTGGGAATCCTTCACCAGATTTCTATCACCTGTTTTTTCACCAGTTACTTGGTGGCGTTGCTGCTGGAGCTGACACGATTTTTCGGTCAATTCCGCTTTCGGATGCCGGCGGTGCTGACGATGATGGGTCTGGGGTTGTTCACCCATGTCAGTTACCTGTTTTTGCGGGCGATCGATCTGCCGGTCGAAGACGGCCGCGGTTTGCTATCCAGCTGGGCGGAATGGTCACTGTTGTTGGCCCTGGGACTGGCGATTTGTTTTTTCATCGCCTACGTCCGCCGCAGCGACACGATCATCAGTTTCTTTTTTCTGCCGCTGATTTTGTTGACGATCGGGCTGGGGATCTGGGTCGGCGGATGGGAGCGTTTTTCGCGGACGGAGACGGCCAACGCGTGGCGCTCGATCCACGGGGTGGCGATGATGGTCGGCACCGGTGCGGTGCTGGTCGGTTTTTTGGCCGGCGTGATGTATCTGGTGCAATCTTGGCGACTGAAACACAAACGCGCCGGGTCGCGGATGTTTCGGTTGCCGACGCTGGAGACGCTGGATCGGGCCAACCGGCGGACGCTGCTGATCAGCACCGCCGCGGTGGCGATCGGGGTCGTGGCCGGGGCGATCATGAATTTGAACCAGAACGAACAATTCAACTGGACCGACAGCGGCATCTTGCTGTCGCTGGTGCTGTTCCTATGGCTAGTGGCCGCCACGGCGATCGAGTATCTCTATTCGCCGGCCAGCCGGGGGCGGAAAGCGTTTTACATGACCTTGGCCAGTCTGGGCTTTCTGGTCCTGGCACTCGTCGGCGTCATCCTCAGTTCCCACGGGGTGAGCTGATGAAGCTGCAGATGATTGGCTGTAGCCATCATGACGCGGCCGTCGAATTTCGCGAACGGGTCGCGTTTTCCGGCAATCAAATCGATTCGGCCTTGAATGAATTTCGCCGGCGTTATCCCAAAGGCGAACTGGTGCTGTTGAGCACCTGCAATCGGACCGAGCTGTACACGACGACCGACGAAGAGTTCGAACTGGACCGCGAAGCCGTCGTCCGTTTTCTCGCCGAGCAACATCAACTGCCCACCGACGAAGTGGTCGAGCAGATGATTTATCGCAGCGGGAACGACGCGGTCGAGCACCTGTTCACGGTGGCGTCGAGTTTGGACAGCATGGTGATCGGCGAATCGCAAATCCTCTCGCAAGTCAAACAGGCTTACGATTTAGCCTGCCAATCGGGGTCGGCCGGACCGCTCACCCACGCGGTGTTTCAAGCGGCCAACCACGCGGCCAAACGGGTGCAAACCGAAACGGAAATCCACCGCCGACGGGTGAGTGTGCCCAGCGTGGCGGTGGGCGAAGTGGTTCCCGAGGTGTTCGATTCGCTGGTCGGCAAGCGGGTGCTGATTTGCGGTGCCGGCGAGATGGGTGAAGAGACGCTGCGTTACCTGATCCAAGCCGGAGCCGACGACATCGTGGTGTTAAACCGCTCGCTGGAACGTGCCAAGACGTTGGCCGATGCGTTCTCGATTCGGTATGCCCCCTGGGAGACCTTGCTGGAGCAAGTCGTGCAAGCCGACTTGTTGGTCGGCACGACGGCGGCCACCGAACCGATTCTGACCTACGAGCAATACGACAAGCTTCGCCCGCAGCGACGTGACCGCGTGCTGCTGGTGTTGGACCTGGCCGTCCCACGCGATTTCGACCCCGCACTGGATGATTTTCCCAACCTGTACCTGTACCAGATCGACGATTTGCAGGCGGCCTGTCAGCGAAATCGGCACGAGCGGGAGAAGGAATGGCCCAAGGCGCAGCGGATCATCACCGAGGAGACGCAGCGGCTATTGGTCGATTTGAATCATCGTGCGACCGGCCCGGTGATCAAACGGTTGCGGGAGCACGCACAGCAGATCAAGCGGGACGAGCTGGAGCGATTGTTGCCCAAGTTGCGTGCGTTGGGTGGCGAGCCGGCGATGCAGAAAGAGATCGAAAAATCGCTCGATCGTTTGATCAACAAACTGCTGCATCCACCACTGTCGTCGTTGAAAGAGGATGCCGCCGAGGGGCATCAAAAGGGATTGGTCAAAGCCTTGCGAGAGTTGTTCCGGCTGGGAGACTGAGCGTCACCGCTCAATCCCACTCCTCGTCGTCGTCGTCTCCGCCCTCTTCCCAATCGTCGTCGTCCTCGTCGTCGTCCCAGTCATCGGCTTCGTCGTCGTCGAAGTCGTCGGCGTCTTCTTCGTCATCGGCGAAGTCATCCTCGTCGTCGTCGTCGTCGTCGACTTCCTCCCAGTCATCGTCTTCTTCGTCGTCCTCGTCATCATCGTCCTCGTCGTCGTCATCCTCGTCGTCGTCGAGTTCGTCCCAGTCATCGTCCTCGTCGTCGAAGTCATGGTCGCCTTCGTACAGATCGTCTTCTTCATCTTCGATCACGGCGAACGGACCGTTCATACCTGCGAGCAGGCCATCGAAATCTGCGAGCGGGCCATCGATGACCGGATCGACGGAGAACAGCAGCGACAGATCATCGGCGTGATGACTTGTCGGTGACGCTGTACTTCCCGGTGACACTGCACTTGTCGGTGACACTGGGAATGACGCGTAACGGTTGGTTGGGGTGACCGATGCGAAAGCAACAAGGCTCACGACTGACTCCTTCGTAGATGTCGAAACTGCTTAGGTCGAGTGTTCTGGATCAATTGATTCTGGGTCAAATTCTTCATCTTCTTGTAACGGTTCCCAGTTGATCGGCGGCAGCGCGTCGCCGGAGGGAAGTCCAAAAAGTTGTAAAAATTGCTTTGTTGTATCGTAAAGGTAGGGACGTCCGAGCTCTTCGCTTCGCCCGGAGATTCGAATTAAATCGCGTTCCATCAGCTGCCGCAACAACTCACCACAGGCCACACCGCGAATTGCTTCGATATCGGCGCGTGAAACTGGACCGCGATACGCGACAACGGCCAGCGTCTCCATCATCGGCGATGATAACCGAACCGCTGAAGGTAAATGTCCCAGTCGGGCCAACCAAGGGGCATAAGCGGCGCGGGTTAACATTCGAAAACCCCCGGCCACCTGCTCGATCCGTATCGATCGCCCCAGGTTGTCGTAGATTTGATTCAGGCGGCGGACAAGTGTACGAGTCTCGGTACCATCCGCCAAGTGAGCCAATTGGGCCAGTTTGCGACTGGTCAACGGCGTTTTGGCGAGCAACAAAACGGCTTCCAACCGCATCCGGCGAATCGTGGGGTCACCCTCGTCGGCCGGGTCGTCGTCGCTTCGTTCCCCCGGCGGCCTGGATGGCGGCGTTGGTGAAGTCGGCAAAAGCACCGCGTAGGGGCGTCGCACCGCCTTGGCCGGCCCCGGATAGGCTGGCAGCGAGCCGGAGTGGGGACGACCGTCGCCGCCGCCCGCGGAGACCTTTCGCAGTGAATGGTGGAGGGACGTGGGTCGAGACATGGCATAAAATGGCGGATGCGGTACTTTGATGGTTTGCCCAAACATCCCCAATGGTTGGCATCGTGTCCACGTCGGTCTCTTCATCCCCTTCGCCCCGCCCTTCGAGCCGTGCTCGCCGGGGCTCCCGTCGCTCGCTGATTATCGTGTGCACGATTCTCAGCCTATTCTTGGTCGGCGCCGTCGTCGCGATCAAGGGCAATGTTTCGGGTACCGAATTTGCGCCCAGCCACTTCCAGACGCGTGATTTCGCGTTCTACGAGATCCCGTTTTTCCACATCCAGATCACCCCCATCACCCGGAAAAACACGACCGGAGCCGTCCAGCGGCAGCTTCGGGCCAAGGGTTGGATCACCGTTCCGAGGGGAAAAAAGCCGACCCAGTGGCACCTGGTCAGTCTCAGTCGTGGCCCCACCGCGACTCCCGCCGTCGCCGGTCTGCTGTCCGATCAAATGCAGATTCAAGATTCGGGCAACCCGTTTTGGGTCGGCTGGAACAACGACCATCCCAATCGGGCATCCGTCCTTTGGCCGACCGTCCAGCAGCTCGCCGAGCGGGAACTGTATGTGCTGATTCCCGAACTGTTCCAGTTGGCCCGCACCTTGCCAGGCAAGGACAACGCCGCCGAGATGACCGCAGCGATCGATCGCTGGCTGGTCGGCCAATACGTGGGCTTGGTAAAGGACCTTCGCGATGCCGACCGCGGTGTGTTAGCCGACGAATTGTTGGCCGAAGCGATCCGCGATTATCCCTCCTCCCCAGAACTGGCTGACCTTCGCAGCAGCGGCGGGTGAATGATTTATCTTGATAACAACGCGACCACGGCGATCGACCCGCAAGTCGCCGAAGTGATCGCCGCTGAATTCCAGCGTGGCCCGGCCAATCCGTCCAGCCAACATGCCATCGGACGTTCCAGCAGCGATCGGCTGGACGACGCCATCCTGCGGATCGGGGCGTGTTTGGGAAGCGATCTGTCGCTGCCCGGCGGAGCGCGGCTGATCACCACCAGCGGCGGCACCGAGTCCAACAACCTGGCATTGGCCGGTCTGGCCGCACCCGATTCGCCGCTGATCGTCAGCAGCATCGAGCACGCCAGCGTGATCGCGTTTGCCGAGCAGGCGAAGAAGTCAGGTCGCCAGGTGCATGTTCTGCCGGTCACGCCCGATGGCGTCGTCCGCATCGACGCCTTGCAGCAGACTCTTGCCGAGCTGGACGCCGACCAGGCCGTCGTGTCGGTGATGTCGGCCAACAATGAGACCGGCGTGGTCCAGCCGATCGCCGAGGTTGCCGAGATCTGTCGCCAGGCGGGTGCATTGTTGCACGTCGACGCAACCCAATCGATCGGCAAACTCCCCGCCACCGTCAACGAGATCCCTGCCGCCGCGATCACCGTCACCCCGCACAAGTTCCACGGTCCGGCGGGTGTGGGAGCCC
>NZ_JBFHKV010000300.1:0-8339 GCF_041595215.1 Stieleria sp.
AGTAAGCCGCCGTCAAAAGCCGTTCGCCCAACCCCGGAAACGCGGTTTCGATCTTCGAAGCCGTCGCTTGCACGCCCCCGGCCAGTCGACTCGACAGAACCCACGACGCAACCACCGCGATCACCAACACTGACGCGTTCAACGCCCATGTGGTGGCATCGTCGATTTGTCCGGACAATTGCGCCCCGCGAAACATCAACGCGAACAACATCGCGATGATCGCAAACACCGCCAACAACGTCCAAAAGTGTCTTGATCGGACACGACCGGAAACATGCTTCATCTCACGCCGAATGCGCTCGAGTTGACGTTCCGCCATGCCGAGCTTGGAATCGAATCGAAGATCGTTTCCGGTGGTGGGGGTGTCGCTCATCGTTTCGTCACCTGGGACGGAGTTCGCGGTTTTGGAGAAGAAATGATGTCTGAAACGAATCGCACGGGCATCAGCAACCGTTGGTGTATAGCCTTTAGGCGACTTCTGGTCGCTGCGTCGCAGCGAGCGTAGGCGGCGAAAGCCTGCACACCAACACTCAAGCCGATGCGATCGGCGTTTGAAACCTTTTGCCACATTGTTGCTGGATGAAACATCATGCTGCTGCCTGTTGACGGGTGGAGTCTTTGGCGGCGAGCAGTGTTTCCGCCGCGATGAATCCGAGCGTGGCCAAGATCAACCATTGCCACCAGCCTTGCCGGGCTTCCAATTCGATGTCACGCAATGCCCGCTCGGCGGTTTGTTCCTGCTGTCGCGCCAGCGGCGACGAGACGACGGCACCGAACTGGACGATCCGATCCTGGTCGAACGACGTCGTCACACTTTCCGTTGGATCCAAGTTGACCGCGTACGTTTCTCCATCGACCTCGACAAACCCCGGTTCGGTCGCGATCGCATCGTCGCCGAGTGATTCACCGACGATCAGTGATTCCGGGGCAAGCTGCATGTTTCGCCCCAACATGCCCAGCAGGATCGGGACAAACTTGGTCGACAACGCCAACTGGCTTTCCGATGGTTGTCAGCCACTCGTCAAGACCCAAACCTTACCAGCGGGAAGATCCGGATCATCGTTGGCGACATCTCGTCGGATCAACAGCGGCGAACCATCGTCCAACTTCAGCGTCACGCTGGGCATTTCACCGAGCCCGTCAAGCCGACGGTGCTTCCAAATTCGAATGTTGCTGAAATCGTTCACCCCGGGATCCGAAAGCGGAGCGATCAGCGCGGACTTAAAATCGACCGAAGCGATCAAGCGGTAGTCTTCCGTTTCGGATTCACCGATCGCCAGTCCGGGAGATTGCAACAAGCTCGCCAGCGCGGCAACCGTGGCACCGTCGACGGCCCGATCGAGCACCACCAGAACGCGTCCGCCGGATGACAGGTATTGTTCGATGGTCTCGCGGCCGGACTCCAGTGTCGCCGAAGCGTTGATGATCAGCAGCGGCGTCGTGGCGGGATCCAAACCTTCGCTCCAATCATCCTCGGTCCGCAGCTTCAACGTGACCTCCCGCGTGGGGTCGGACCAGGGCACTTGGTTGGCATAGAACGAGAGGGTTTCACGAACCGACGATTCCGAGTCGGATTCGGCCGAAGGCTCGCTGGGACGCGAGGCGTTGCGCGATGCTTCGACGAAGCGAACTTCTTGCTCGATGCGTTTGGGGCGAATGAAATGGAACGTGTTGTCAAAACTGTCGCGGTCTCCCGAAACGGTCAATGTCGCCGTCCGCACCGGGTCGCCGGCTTCACCGGATTCGGGCAACTTGACCGAAAAGAAACGCGTTTGCCCCGGTGGCACTTGGATCACTGCGGCATCCTCGTCCTGGTTTTCGAAACGCAGTCGGAACGTGGACGTCTCGCCATCGTCGGTTTGCGCCACCTGGACACGGACGACATCAGCTGCCGCCTCTCGAATGGCTTCATCGGTGTCGGCTGCTGGCATCTGTGGCATCACCCGCAGGCTGACGTTTCCGCGAGTGGTGGCGATCAGCGATTCCATGTCCAGCCATACACGACTGGGCCACTCATATCCCTGCAGCGTTTCGATTTCCGCGCCGGACTGCAGATCGCTCAACAGCACGATGCGGGTTTCGATCGTCGCGCTGGCATTTGGATTGTTCGGCGTGGACGACGCATTCTCCGTTTCCCCGAGTTCCAGCAGCGCTGCCTGATCGGCGGCGTACCGGATGGCTTTGCCGACATCGGTCGATTCCCATGTCGGTGACAATTGATCGATCGCATCCCGTGCGGCACTCTTGCGGGTGTCTGCGACCAACCGAGTGGATTCCTCCAGCGACAACATCGTTCGCGGTACCGAATCAAAGGCAATCACCGAAAACAATGTCTCGTCGTCTGCCTGCTCCAAAATCTGTTTCGCCTTTTTGGTCGCCTGGTCCCACAAGCCGGCGCGTTTCATGCTCGCACTCTGGTCGACCAACACGATCACCGCCTGTTTGACGCCTTCTACCGAATCGGATTCCGACAGCGGCAGAAACGGTCTGGCGAAAGCGAAGGCGAGCAGCAAGATCGCCGCGCATCGCAACAACAACAGCGGCCAGTTCTCCAGTCGGCTGCGGCGTGTCAATCGCGGCGGCGTCGAATCGAGAAACATCAGCGAACTGAATTCGACTTCGCCCTTGGGTTGTCGCCGAATCAAGTGAAACAGGATCGGCCCGGCAACAGCCAAAGCGCCCAGAAAGTACAGCGGTGCCAAAAAACTCATCGTCGCACTCCCTCGCTGATCGACCGGTGCCCCGACTTGCCGAGTCGGTTCCTGGCGTGGATCAAACTCGACAGCGCCAGATCGAGCGGTTTGTCGGTGATCAGTTCATAGAACCCCACGCCCGTCGATTCACAAATCGATTCGATTTCACGGCGATGTTGCTCGAATCGCTCGGCGTAGTTGGCTTTCGCCGCGGCCGGGTCGACGTAGATCTGTCGGCCGGTTTCGACGTCGGTCACCATCGCCGGATCCTTGATCCCCAACTCAAGTTCACCCGGATCGATCATCCGCAACAACACGACTTCGTGGCCGCGTGCGCGAAGCGCCGCCAATTGTGTCTTCAGCATGCCCGGCGGTGCCAGTAGATCGCTCATCAAAATCACCAGCCCGCGACGCGGCACCAACGAAGTCACTTGGCGAAGCGGGGCTTCGATGTCGGTGCCCTTACCGACCGCCGGACGAGACAGTTCGACCAGAATCTGATGAAATTGTTTTGCACCGAGTTTCGCCGGCAGAAAATCACCGAGTTCCGCATCGAACGTCAACACACCGACCGCGTCGTGTTGCATGGTCAAGAAATAGGCCAGTGTCGCGGCGACCGTACGGGCATATTCCATCTTGCTGTACTCGATCGATCCATAGCCCATCGAACGGCTTTGATCGACGACCAGGTAGCAACGCCGGTTGGTCTCGTCTTCGAATTTCTTGATGAAGTAACGATCGCTCCGCGCGTAGAGCTTCCAATCGAGGTTGCGCAAGTCATCACCGGGCACGTAAGCGCGGTATTCACTGAACTCGATCGAACTGCCGTGGGTCGGACTGCGATGCAAGCCGGAGAAAAAGCCTTCGACCACCGTCTTGGCGCGCAGTTTCAAACTCTTGATCCGCATCAGTGCCGCGGGGTCGACACCGGCGCGATCATTCGCATTCGAATTCGATCCGGCGGAAGGCGGTCCGGCAGTGTTTCGTCGCACGGGGGGCGCCCCGGCATTCGCAGCGGCGCTCATGGCTTGGGAATCGTCTCCAACAGCTTGTCGATGATTTGCTCGATCGTGACCCCTTCGGCTTCGGCCTTGTAGGTCGGCAACACGCGGTGACGCAGCGTCGGATGCGCCAGCGCGACGATGTCGTCGGTTTGGACATGGGCGCGGCCCATCAACAACGCGCGAGCCTTGGCGCCCAGCACCAGGGTTTGCGAGGCGCGTGTGCCGGCACCCCAGCCGACCCATTCGTTGACAAAGTCCGGCGAGCCGTCGCGATTGGGACGGGTGGTTTGAGCGATCTTGACGGCGTATTCCGCGATCGGCGTCGCGATCGGGACGTCGCGGACGGTTTGTTGAAACTGCAACACGTCTTCGCCGGAGAACAGCGGATTGATCGGCTCGGGTTTCGACGCGGTCGTCCGCAACACCACCGACAATTCGTCCTCCGGCGGCAGGTAATCGATTTTGACGTTGAACAGAAACCGATCGAGTTGGGCTTCCGGCAGCGGGTAGGTGCCTTCCATTTCGATCGGGTTTTGCGTCGCCAAGACGAAGAACGGTTCGGGCAATTCGTAACGCGTGCCGGCCGCCGTCACCTGGTGTTCTTGCATCGCTTCGAGCATCGCCGCTTGGGTCTTGGGCGGCGTTCGGTTGATCTCGTCGGCCAAGATCACATTGGCAAACACCGGCCCTTTGACAAACGTCAAACCACGATGCCCGTCCTTCGTTTCCTCCAAAATCTCGGTCCCGACGATATCGACCGGCATCAGGTCGGGCGTGAACTGGATGCGGCTGAACTGCAAATGAAACACCTGGGCGACGCTGCGGACCAGCAAGGTTTTCGCCAACCCGGGAGGCCCGGTGATCAAGCAGTGGCCGCCGGCAAGCAGACTGATCAGCAACTGTTCGATGACGTCGTGCTGCCCGACGATGGTTTTGGAAAGTTCGCCGACGATTTTTTCGCGGGCCTCTTGGATCTGCTCGACCACGTTGGTGTCAGTGACTGTCATTGGCTAGTTGCTAGGTGGGTCCGAACAATGAAAGGCGTCCCGATGTGGGAAGCCGCTGATGAAGTGATGAAAGGCAAAACGGAAATGGAACTCGAACACGCGATTCAATGGGCGGGGTATAACGGGCGGCGGTTTAGTGAGTCATGGCGTAGGTGACGATGTTGATGCCCATCGGATAGGCCTTTTTGACCGAAAACTCACGAAAGTACTCTTCGTCTTCACCTTCGCGTTCCCAACCGTCACCCAGATCCGTGTTGTGGCAGATGAAGACCATGATCCGATCCTTGTCGTCGACGATCGCGCGATAGTGCGGCACGCTGTTGTCGCTGCCGTCGCGGGTGTCTTCCCAAGTGACCGATCCCCAAGCCCGGCCGATGGCTGGGACTTGCGGCTTTTCTTTCATGTCGTAAACGTTGTGAAAGATCTCGTGGTCCAGCGGGACTTCGAAAGGCTTGCGATCGGGAAAGACTCGTTCGAGTTCGAACGCCAGGTTTTCGTACTGGGTGTCGCCCCAGAAATCGTCCACCATCAGAAAGCCGCCGTTGAAACAATACTTGCGTAGCGCCACCACCTCGGCTTCACTGAACACCAACCCGCCGGGTTCGATCAGGTACAGGAACGGATAGTCCGACAGGTTTTCGTCGGTCAGATTCACGATCACGGGATCCGGATTGACTTTGATCGTCGTCAGTTGCTGCAGCCGCAACGAGAAATTCAGGTCACTGTCGGGGTAATCCGTCCGCCAGCCGCCGCCGCCCCGTCCGCGACCGTAATACGAGTCGTAGTAGACCCGCGCGAAGGTGAAGGTGTCGCCGGGGAATTGCCGATCGACCTCCCACTGCGGAACGCCACGACGGTCTTCTTCGATGCTGCGAAAGCGACGTCCCCACTGGGCCAATGCGATGCCGGCCGCACCGACGACCAACATCACCGTCAGCATCACGAAGGTCTTGGATCGTTGGCGCATCATTCGTCGACACTCTCCGCAGCAGGAATCTCGGACGGTTTGGCTTCGCCCGCAGGCGAAGCATCGGGCGAATCGGCCGCGTCTTGCTCAGTCGCGTCGGGCTTCTCATCAGCCGGCGTCGGCTGTTGTTGCAGCGCGAGCAGCAAGTGGTGGGCATCGCGATACCGCGGCGCGATCAACAAGGCGTCGATCAGGTGCTCGGTTGCCGCGTCGATCTCGCCGGCGGCGGCCAGCGACTCGGCCATTTGAAACTCCAGACCGGCTACGTCCACCGGGTCCATCGCTTGCAGGGCACGCAGCGACTCGATCGCTTTCTCGCTTTGATCCAGCTCACGACACGCCGTCACCAGCGATTGATGCACGTCCAGCGCGAACGGCTGAATCTCAAGTGCATGGACGGCAGACTGCAGCACCGACGACCAGTCGTTTTGCGATTTCTCCATTTCAATGAAACGCTGCAAACTCGGTAAAGCATCGGAAGAAACGGAAAAAAGCTGTTTCAAAACCTCACGCTCTTTCTCTACCTCTCCCAGTTCGCGGTAACAGACCGCAAGCGATTCCAGCACGCCTTCCGATTCGCCCGTCGCGGCCTTTTTCTCCACCAAAAACGCAAGGTGCCCCGCCGCGTCGGCGTATTGCTTCCTCGCCAGCGCCGCCCGTGCCATCGTCATGCGGGCCCAATAGTTGTTGGGGTTCTCCTCGGCCCACTTCAAAACTTCTGCCGGGTCGGCGTCTTCATTTCCTGGTTCATCGGGCGACTGGCGACGCGTGAACTCCAGCCCGCTGCCAAAATCAGTGGCCAACTTGCGCGCATATTCAGCAAAGCCGGTTTCGATCCGCTCCATCGGCGCGATGTTTTTCGCCAACGCTTCGTTGATCGGAATGCCTTCGGCAAGCGACTCGAGCGTCGCGTTCAACGCTTCCGCACCGTACTGGTCGACCAGGTAACGGACGACCAACGATGATTCGTAGTACGCGAATTGCAGATGGGTTGGTGAGGGCGGATTGAGGAATGCACCGCTCAATTGGGACACCGGGGTGAAGTCGTCGCCCAGGATCATCTCTCGATAACGGGCGGTCATCGACTGTCCCCATCGGGGGTCCCGCTCAAGCTCTTCATAGACAGAGATCCCTTCGCTCAACCATCGCGGCATTCGGTTTTTGGTTTTGGTCAGCGTGATCACGTGGCAAAATTCGTGCCACAGCACGCTTTTCCAGTTCGACGGCCGCGGCCCTTGCGACGCCGGGCTGTTGGCCGTGATCACGCGTCCGAAGCACACCCCCAGAAACCCCTCGCCGCCGGGAAGCCCGAAGGTACGGATCGCGAAATCGCTTTGCTTGGGAAAGATCTCCACGATCACGGGGCGTGTCAGTTCCAATTGGTACTTTTCGCAAAGCACCTGCTTGGCTTCGGACAACAGTTCCGCGACTGCATTGCCATAGACCTGGCGTTCACGCGGATCCATTCGAATCAGGATCTCTCCCGGTTCGCGGTGTTCCTCAAAGCCCAACTCGCCGACCGGGTCGTCGACGACACGCGGCGCTCCCTTGGCCTCGCTGGCACGGATCGTCTCGAACCCGTCGATGCGATCTTTCAGTGTCATCAAGTTGTAGGCGACGACGTTGTACGGATCTTCGGTGTTGACCTGTTCGGCGAGTTTCCAGCCGACGTCATCATCGCCCAGACGCAACAGATCTTGCGCCAACTGGAACGTGGCCGGGATGTGCGAGGGATCAAACGTCAACGCCAATCGCTGATAGTGGGCCCCCTCGGCGAAACGGTACTTGTCGGACAATTTGCGTCCGATCAGATGATCCACTTCGGGGTTGGTCGGCCACCACTGCAGTGCCTGTTCACGGAACGCTTTCTCTTTGTCGTAGTCGCCGTCCAGGTGGGCGAGCACGGCCTTGAGCGCGAACGCAGCAGGGCTCTTGGGATTCGTTTTCAGCATCCGCTCGATCGTCGCCTCCGCTCCGGCGTAGTCTTCGCGATCAATCTCCTTTTCCGCTTTCAGGATCAACGCCGGTTCATAGACCGGATTGAGCCGCAGCGATTGGACGAGTGCCACTTGAGCTTGTTGCGGGTTGGACGTCTGCAACGCGACGGCACGCAAGTAATCCAGCCGAGCGTCTTTGAGTTCGCGTTGCTGGGCTTTGGCGACGGTTTCGGCGGCGACGGCAAAATCACCTTTGCTGATCGCCAGCTCGGCGGTGGCGATCAACGCTTCGAGATTGGTGGGATCTGTCTCGAGCACGCGGTCGTAAAAATTTTTGAGAATGATCCGGGCGTCGATTCCATTGTCGGAAAAAAAACGTCCCGCGGCGATCAGCGTATCGGACGTCGCATACTTCAACTGGCCGGTCTGCAAGTAACGCTGAATCATCGCCGCTTCACTGGCAGCGCGATCAGGCAGGTCGTTGAAGTGGGTGACATCGATTCCCAGCACACGGAGCGGCAAACTGGTCGGATAGCGGCCGATCGCAGCGTCGTAGGTTTCCAGCGCCGGTTCGTATTGCCCGGTCGCCAGTTGGCATCGAATCAGCAGTTCCGACCAGCGACGATTCCAAATCCCCCGGTCGACTTCGGCCTTGGCGATTTCTTCCGCCTCGTCAATTTTCCCCGACAGAAACAACGCTTCGGCTTCGGAGTAATTGGCCGCCAACGCGG
>NZ_JBFHKV010000301.1:0-8325 GCF_041595215.1 Stieleria sp.
CTGCGTCAGCGTGACACCGGGTTTGGGCTCGATCGTGACGTCGCGATGCAGAATCGCTTGCTGAAAGGTGGCCACGTTGTCACGAATGCGGCGGATGGAATCGATCAATTCCGGATCTGCCGCGGCATGTGCGGCGGCCAAGTCCTCCGCGGGAACACGGAGCTGGTCGGCGGTCAGGTCGGCCTTGTCGAGCTGTTGATTGAATTTCAGCAGCGCCGCGGTCCCGTCCCGTTGAACCTCCGCACAAATTCGCTGGACCACTTCGACGGGAGTCAGTGGGGCGCCGAAAACCTCTTCGGTCAGTGCCCGTCCGCGGGGGGAAACGACGTCGCCTTGGGGGCTGAGCTTGTCGCGGAGCTGTTGCAAGATTTCGGCAGACCCGACGCGTGCGTCGACGCGTTGCAGGTTCAACGTGGGGATTTCGGGAGCGGACATCGCGATTTTCTTTCGACTCGTTGGAAGGCCCAAAGCGGTTGGGAAATGCCGCTCGGAGCAATCCCTTTCGGGGGAATGACGGCCGAGGGGGCATGGCGATTCGGGCAGAGTCCCTATGATAGCGCCGATGCCCAATCGTAGCCATGTGGCGGAACGACACGACACGGCGCGGAGAGGTGCGGGGGGCGAGCACGCGAGCGGGCGGCCGGGCCAGAAAAAGATGTGAATCGATAGGGATGAATGATTTGATGGAGACACGTTCGGCAGCGATCAACGGGCGGGCGACGTGGTTGGCCGTCGTCGTCGTGGTGTCGCTGTCGCTGGCGTTCCGGTTGCCCTCGTGCCAGGAGAGTTTCTGGCTCGACGAACTGCATTCGGCGTGGGTGGTCGCGGACGGGTTTTCCGATGTGGCTCCGCGGGCGGCCGCAGGAAATCAAACCACCGGCTACTTTCACCTCTTGTGGATCTGGTCGGCCTTGGTCGGGGCCGGGGAATTGCCGATGCGGCTCAGCAGCGTGCTGGCCAGTGCGTTGGCGTCGGCGTTGCTGGTCGTGGGCGTTGCCCGCCGAACCGGAAACGTCTCCGCCGGGTTGGTCGCCGGGGGAATGCTGGCGATTGATCCCAACGGGGTGTTTTTTGGATGCGAGCTGAGGGCCTACGCCTTCGTCATGCTGTACGCCGTGCTGGCCGTCTGGTCGATGATGACTTGGTTGGAAAAGGCCCCGGCTACGCACAGTTACGGCGGTGCACGCTGGCGATTGGCGATGCTGTTTTGGATTTGTGTCGCCGCCCTGGTCCACCCGACGTCGCTGGGGGTGTTGTCGTTGCTGGTCCCCTGTGCCCTGTGGGTTGCATGGAAACGTGGGCGATTGCGTTGGTGGCGGGCCGATGTGATTGCGGGCGTCGTCGCGGTGGCAACCCTTGCCGCGCTCGCGTTGTCGTCGCTGCCGGATTCATGGCAGCGGCGTCAGTTATGGAAAGCATTCGGGCAGGCGACGTCTTGGTGGCAGCTCTGGTACGCTTGGGCTTGGGTACCGATTGTGCTGGTGCCCCTGGGCGCCGCGCTCGGCATGTGGATGGCAAGCCGTCTGGTGAAGTGGTTTCGGTCGGGTTCGCTCGACGACGACCGAGAGCGGGCCGAACGCGTGGATTGGATCGGAGTGATCCCCGGTTTGGTTGCCGTGACAGGAACGACGCTGTTCTTTTGTGCGTCGTATTTGGAGTGGGTGCCGCTGTGGCATCGCCGCTACTACGTCGCCGCGCTGCCGTTGTTGGCCTGGACCGCCGGTGAGATGGTCGCGATCTTTGGTTCCGAAATGGTTCGCATCACGCGCGGGTTTTGTTGCGTCGGTGCAGATGGCAACCCGTCGCCGTGGTTGCGCCGGGGCTGCGGAATCGCGGTCGTGGTTTTGTTTCTCGGGTTTACGCTTTGGTACCAGGGCACGTTGCGAACATTGGCCGCCGGTCGATGGCCGGTTCAGCTGCGCGGTGAGCAATGGCGTGATGCGGTCGAGGCGGTTCGCGGCGAAATCGGCGAAGGCGACGTGGTCTGGTTGGACAGCCAGCTGATTGAAGCGAGTTTTCTTCGCCGGCCGATCTCCGAGGCCGGCTCGGTCAGCGAGGGCCAGTGGGACTACCTGGCGTTTCCGCTCCGCGGGCCGTACGCACTCGATCCCGTGGTGGTCGTGGGCGCGTTTGAGCACGAAAGTTGGGTCCGGCATCATGTGGAAAACCTGCCGCAGCCCCAAACGAGGGTCTGGTTGGTCTCGCGATCGGGCGAGCCGTCGACCAGGCGATTCATCGACCGGTTGGAGCGTTTTCGGCCCGTTTCGGCGGTCAAAACGTTTCCCGGCCGGCCGGTGGTGTTTCGATTGGATTTCGGCGTGCGAGTGAATTGATTTGCGGTCCTGCGGTTGATGGCGCAGACTACAAGGTCTGCCGCCGCTCGGGGCTGGGCAGATTCGTAGGGTTCAATGTTGGTGTCCAGGTTTTCGCCGCATGTCTGGTCGTTGGTGTCCAGGCTTTAGCCGCACCGTCTCGCTGCTCCGCAGCGAGCGGGGAGCGCCGGGAGGCTGGACGGAAGCGAAGCCTGAAGGCTAACAGGGGAGCGCCTAAAGGCTGGACACCAACGAAGCCTGGAGGCTGGACGGAAGCGAAGCCGTTATCCGTCATTGTTCGCACCTCATTGCAACTTCAAACAACTGATGAAATCGTCGTTCATTGCCGCTTGGATCGTCGCGTTGGGGATCGGCACGGTGTGCCTGTTTCCGGCAAGCGTCGCTGCCGCTGATTCGGAGGCGGCCGCGCGGGGGTATCGGTTTTTGACCGAGACGGCGGTGCTGCCAAGCGACTTTCGTCAATCGACGTTTGACGCGCTGTGGACGGTGTGGCCCGAACCGCTGCGCAGCGAGGCGGAGAAAGCGTCGTTGCAGCGGCGTCGTGAGATGGCATTTGAGCGGTACGGATTGACGACTCGTCCGGGCGATGATTCGGGCAAACCGCTTCAGTATGTCGTCGACTCCGACAACGACTGGACGATGAACTGTTTCTCCTGTCACGGTGGGACCGTTTATGGCAAACCCATGCCTGGGGCACCGAACAACCGATTCGCGCTGCAAACGCTGACCGAGGAAATTGGAAAGGCGAAACTCGGGCTGGGGTTGTTGCCCGGACGCATGGAACTGGGCGCGATGTTCATCCCGCTGGGGACGACCAATGGGACGACCAACGCGGTCGTGTTCGGGATGGGATTGATGAACGGTCGCGACGAGCGGTTGAATCTGGTCGCCCGACGACCGAGGTTTTTTACGCACCACGACATGGACGCACCGCCGTGGTGGCACTTCTACAAGCGACCCAACATCTACATCGACGGTTTTGCCGCCAAGGGACATCGCGGGCTGATGCAGTTCACACTCGTGCCCGAGAACGGCCCCGATTTTTATCGCGAGCACGAGAAAGATTTCGAAGACGTGTTCGCCTACTTGAGTTCGCTACGGGCACCGGTTTATGAAGGATCGGTGGATCGGGAATTGGCAGGGCAGGGCAGGGCGGTCTTTCAGGCCCATTGTGCCGATTGCCATGGAACCTACGGCGTTGATTCCGACTATCCCAATCGCCGCGTGCCGATTGACGAGATCGGCACCGACCCCGTCCGATTGAACGCGTTGACGGTCGAAGGCCGCAGGAAATATGCCCGCAGTTGGTTTGCCCATGCCGGGGAGCCTGATCAGCAGGAAACCGTGATCGATCCCGACGGCTACGTCGCACCGCCGTTGGACGGCGTTTGGGCCAGTGCGCCGTATTTTCACAACGGAAGCGTGCCGACGTTGTGGGATGTTTTGAATCCCCAGCAGCGGCCGACGGTTTGGCGGCCCGCCTCGACCGAGATGGACCCGCAGAAGATCGGGTTGACGGTGGAGGTGGTTGAGGGGGTGCCCGAGGGCGAGACCGACGTGGCCGTCAAACGCAGTTATTTCGACACCAGAAAGTTCGGCAAGAGCAACTGCGGGCACGACTTTCCCGATGCCCTCACCGAGTCGGAAAAACGGCAGGTGCTCGAGTATCTGAAAACGCTGTAGCGGCAGAAACGCAAGCTGGACGCTTACGCCGCGGGGGATCTACTCCCAATCGCCGTTCGGGCGTATAACAGAGCCTCCAATTCAGAGCTTTTCACCGCGCTTGCGCGGGACAATCGGAGTAAATCGATGAGCAAAACGCAGATTTTGGCGGCGCAGGCAGGTGAGATCACTCCGGAGATGGAGTTTTGCGCAAAACGCGAAGATCTGGCGGTCGAATTGATTCGCGACGAGGTGGCGGCCGGTCGCATGGTCATTCCGGCCAACAAAGTTCATGCCGCCGGCGCACTCGAGCCGATGTGCATCGGTGTCGCGGCGAAGTGCAAAATCAACGCCAACATCGGCAACAGTGCCGTGACCAGCAACGCCGGCGAAGAGTTGGAAAAGCTGCACACGGCCGTCCACTTCGGTGCCGACACCGTGATGGATTTGTCCACGGGCAAGGACATCGACAACATCCGCCGGCAGATCATCGAAAAAAGCCCGGTGCCGATCGGAACGGTGCCGATTTATCAGATGCTCGAAGAACTGGGCGGCAACATCGAAGACATGAACGCCCAACACTTTTTGGACATGGTCGAGCACCAGGCCAAGCAGGGCGTCGATTACATGACGATTCACTGCGGCGTGAAGCTGGAACATTTGCACCTGAGCATCAATCGGGTGACCGGCATCGTTAGTCGCGGCGGTTCGTTGATCGCCAAATGGATGATGTCTCACAACAAACAAAATCCCCTCTACGATGCCTTTGATGATCTGTGTGACATCATGCGTGAGTATGACGTCACGTGGTCGCTGGGGGATGGATTGCGACCCGGGTCGATCGCCGACGCGTCGGATGATGCCCAGTTCGCGGAACTGGAAGTGCTGGGTGAACTGACCAAGCGCGGCAAGAAGAACGGCACGCAAGTGATGGTCGAAGGGCCGGGGCACGTGCCGATGCATCAGATTCAAATGAATATGGAAAAACAGGCGGAGCTTTGCGAGGGCGCGCCGTTTTACGTGTTGGGGCCGCTGGTCACCGACATCGCACCCGGCTACGACCACATCACCAGCGCGATCGGTGCCGCGATGGCGGGTTGGCATGGGGCGGCGATGCTGTGCTACGTCACGCCCAAAGAACACCTCGGGTTGCCCAACGAAGAAGACGTCAAACAGGGCGTGATCGCCTACAAGATCTCCGCCCACGCCGCCGACGTTGCACGGGGCCGTAAAGGTGCACAAGACCGTGACGATGCGTTGAGCAAGGCACGCTTTGAATTCGATTGGAACGAACAGTTTCGACTTTCACTGGACCCCGAAACGGCACGTCGCTACCACGACGAAACGCTGCCGCAAGACACCTTCAAAAGCGCCCACTTTTGTAGCATGTGCGGACCCAAGTATTGCTCGATGAAGATCACCGAGGACATTCGTAAGATGGCCAAGGAAAAGCAATTGGTCGGGCTTCCGGTCGCCGAGTGAGTGAATTGCCGGTTGTCGATTGCGAGGGTTGCGGCGTGTGCTGTTTGCACATGGGCTACCCCGCATTCAATTTGACGCTCGATCAGTTGGCGGACGTGGAAACCATTGATGTGGCGTCGCTTTCCCCGGTGGCGCAGGCTGATCTGGCGCGTTGGGTCGCGATGCCGTCACGGTTGCGCGACGGGATCTTGCAGCAAATGGCGGACTACGTCGCGCCGATCGGCGCAACGCTGGACGGACCTTGCACGTGGTTGGACCTGGAAACCAAGCAATGTCGTCATCACCAGCATCGACCGCAGGTCTGTCGCGATTTTGCCGTCGGCAGCACCGGCTGTCTCCAGTGGCGGGCGGCATACGTCGACGTGCTGTGAAACGTTTTGTCGGGCATGCTGTGCATACGAGTGCTCCGGCTACATTCGATCTTGACGAAGCACTCCAGCAAACTCACCGGGCTAACGATCGAAAAAAAATACCCACGGATGGCAGGGTGCAAAAAATCCGTGGGTTCGCGCTGCCATCGGTGGGCCCACTATTCCGCTGCACTCGGCGTGTTCTGCCGCGTTAACCGTCCGGTTGCTCGTCCGGTTTTGATCCGATCAGGATGCCGGTGCCGCGCAGCTTCCACAGGAAGAACAGCGCCCCGGCCAGCATCAGGCCGCTGGAGACGTAGAACATGCGTTGGGGGCGAGTGTTGAAGGCCGGCGTCGACATGACGACCCAGTACAGGAGTCCCGCGACGGTCATGAAGGCGAAGGAGACGGCGTTGGCGGTCCCCAGGAATTGACCGCGCTCATCATCCGGCGAGAGTTTCTGCAGCAGTGCCTGCAGCGGAATGATGTAAAACCCGGCGAAGAAACCGGCAAAGAAGATGAAGAACGCGACGTTGCTGAGCGCGACGCGGATCATCGGTTGCATGTCGGGCATCCAGGGCGGGACGGCGGCCAGCAAGAAGAAGAAAATCACCAGGCCTGCGGCGCCGATCGTGGTCAGTCGGGGTTCGATCCGGTCGCCGGAGATAAATCCGGCGATGGCACAGCCCAGGCCGATGGCAATGCCCAGCACGCCCATCAGGACGCTGGCTTCGTCGTCGCCTACGCTGAGTACCTCGGGGTAGCGAAACAATGTCGACAGGGCCAGCCCGGCGAGTAGGTAAAAGTAGCCCCAGGCCATCATCACGGTCAGCAAACGTGTGCGGCCCATCTTCTTGATCGTTTCCACATAGATCACAAACGGGTTGTAATTGATGTCCAGGTCGCGATCGCCGGGTTGCAGACGGGTGATCAGCAAGCTGGCGAGGAATCCCAGCAGTGCGGTGGCGACAAACAACACGCCGGGGAGCCATGCGGTCCGCGCAATGTCTTCGCTGCCGTGGTAGCGGACGCTGGCCGAGCCGGCGATCACGGTTCCAAGGATCACGGCGATGTTGGTCATCATGTTGATCGAGCCGTTGGCGCGGCTGAGATTCTTGTCGCTGACCAACTCGGGGATCATGCCGTATTTTGCCGGGCCGAAGAACGAGCTTTGGCACGTCAATGCCACCAGCGCCAGCAGCGTCAGGTAGAGGCTTTCGAAGTAGAAACCGATGCCCGCGAGCAGGGCGATCGGGATCTCGGCGATCTTGACCCACAGCGTCACCGTGCGTTTGGAATAGCGGTCGGCGATTTGGCCGGCGAATCCTGACAGCAGCAAGAACGGCAGCGTAAAACAGACGCTCACGATGCCTTCACCGCCGTCGCCCAGCCGGCCTTCCCAGACGCCGCGCACGACGGCGAACGCCAAGATGACTTTCAACAGGTTGTCATTCATCGCCCCGAAGAACTGTGCCACCATCAAACCCAGGAAACCGGCATTGAACAGCTTGGGAGAGGGTTCTTTCACGGCTGGTGTTCAACGGGGTTTGGCGATGCGGCGGGGTTTGGCGATGCGGCGTCGCCAGATTCTAGCATCCGACCGATGTCACGATCAGACCGGTTTTGGCAAGCCGGTCCGCTGACGCTTCCCGTTGGGGTGTCTCCTTTCAGCACGTGGCGTCAGCCAGTGGCGCGAGTTGGCTGTGGTTTCACCGTGCGCCGGTCGCTGACGCGTCCCGCTGGGGTGGCTGGGCGGGCGCATCAAAAACCCTGCCCGGGGTGAATCGGGCAGGGTGGATGGTCAGTGGGCTGGTCGGAAGCCGGGGCCGCGTTACTGGTTGAGTGAATCCTCGATGACTTCCTTGCCGGAACGTGTGCCCAGGGCGCCCCACAGGCCGTAGGGGCTTTCGACGCCGGGGGTGGGTTGCGGGGCGTTGGCGTTGCCCGATTCCACCGAGTCAGTAGTGAAGACGACGGCACCGTCACCCATTAGGACGTGGCAGCCACCGGGGTGTCGGCTACTGGGCGGGGCGATCGCTTCATTTTCGGCGAACGAGTTGGTGCACAGTCCCTTATTCGGTGGCAGGATGCAATTGACTTCTTGGTAGATCGGGCGGGCATCACACCAGCGAAAGCCTCGGCCTTCGCCAAACCCGGCGACTCGTGGTTGATCACCCGGGAAGTTGCCAGTGATGACACCGTCGGGATCGAGCCAGAACGTGGGGTTATCTGGGTCGATGAAGTTTTCTTCGCAGTAGTTGGGGTTATTAGTATAGGGCAGTGGTGCCGTAATTGGGGCAACGACCGCCCCGGCAACGGCGACGGCGGGTGTCGTACGTTTGTCG
Source organism: Stieleria sp. (assembly GCF_041595215.1). Lineage (NCBI taxonomy): Bacteria > Pseudomonadati > Planctomycetota > Planctomycetia > Pirellulales > Pirellulaceae > Stieleria > Stieleria sp. Next base: position 8,173 of record NZ_JBFHKV010000301.1, read on the forward strand.
CCGTCTTTCAGGTCGGTGGCGATCTCGCCCATCGCGATGGTGTTGGACAGACCGTCGAGGATATCGCGGAAACGGGTGAATTCACGCGGCATGAAGAAACCGCGGTTGACCTTGCCATTTTGGTCTTCGATCTGATTGTTGACGGTCAGGTCC
>NZ_JBFHKV010000302.1:0-8312 GCF_041595215.1 Stieleria sp.
AGAACGGCTGAAGCCTGCACACCAGCGCACGTTGGTGTCCAGCCTTTAGCCCGGATATTGCATCCGCCGACTGGTTGACTCTGATTTTAGCCTGAGTTACGGCGAGGCTGTCCACGATAGCCGGTTTTTGCTGCAATCGATTCGCTCCGGGCACAGGGCCCCCTACCCCCGGACGATCGGGGAGTCGCTGGGCGATGCCACACGATGCGATGGGAGTGGCTAATCGCTACGGCACAGGCGTGCCAGCACCTGGTTGAACAGCGGTTCCCAAGGACAGTGGCTGCAAAGATGAAACACCACCCGACGACACGTCACGCGGACTCGGGCAGCAATTTTCAACAGACGCAATCGAATCGTGTCCACACGTAGTCGACTATGTTTCGTTGCACTCAGTCCCAGACGACGCAGTCCATCGAGTAAGACATAGGCAAAGGAAGAAAGCATCAGGCGGAACCGATTGGCCGCAAAACGACTGCAGCTGGTGCGATCAGCGAACAGACAGAGCTGCTGTTCTTTGATCCGATTCTCCATCTCGCCGCGCATGCAGTAACGCTCGCGATAGAACTTTTCGGGGTCGCAGGGAGCAGAGCACCATGTCCCCGGAGTCTCGACCTGAAGCGGCTGCCTTTTGCCGTCGACCATCGGTCGATGGTAGGTGGTGTCGACAATACCATCGCTTGAGAACCGGTTCGTTACGACAAAGCGAGGATTGGGGCCCTTGCCGGTATACTCTGCTTTGCCGACCACCCAGCGATGGCGATCCCAAGTCCTGCGGGTGCGATAGCGAAACCATTTGAAACAAGCTTGTTTGCCACCCAGGTGTGATTGTAGGATTCGTGCGCGAGTCATTTCGCAGGCAATTTCATCGACCAAAACGCTGTTTTTGGGCAAACCAAAGACGTAGTGGACATCATTTTTGTCGCACCATCGCATCAAGCGTTCGACCGCAAAGCCTCCGTCGCCGCGTAGGGTGATTTTGACGTGAGCCCATCGTTGGCGGATCCTTGCAACAAGCAATTTCGTGATCCCGCGTGCGTGGTGGGCGTCGCCGCGGTTGGCCGGACGAAGATGCGCGACGACAAGCTGGTCGTCGCAAAAGACGTACAGAGGCTGGAAGCAATAACTGTCGTAGTATGCATTGAAGGCCTTCTTATCTTGATTGCCGTGTACCCTGTCGTCGGTTGCGTCGTAGTCGAGTGTGATTTCATCAGGCGGGACGTTGAAGCTGTCAAGAAAAGTATCGACGAGGACCTTGTTGAGCTCGAAAAGTTCTTTCTCGCTGATTCGATTTTCAAATCGGCAGTGAGTCGAGGGGCTCGCCAGAGTGGGATCCTCATCGTCGTCGAAACTGCCATTGATTCGCGGAGTCCGTCCGGCGGCGACTTGAAATGCGGGATCGTCACGAAGCTGCTGTTGATCGTTTACATCTTCGTATCCAGCCGCGATCGCAAAGATTCGGCTGGTAAGGATCTCCGCCTGTGAATGAGTGATGTGGAACGGATCACGTGGGTCGCGAATGGCTTGGTCGATCCGCTTGATCAAGTTGAGCTTGTTGTCGACTTCGCGAAGCAGCAATAGGCCCCCGTCAGAGGTGAGCGTTCCGCCGTCGAAATCTACCTCAACGGCCTGCCTCCTGAGGCGTTTCAATGCGGGACGATTTCGTTTACGCTTTGTCATTGCCGAAAGCCTTGGTTTTGTGGTCTATGAAGTGTCGTAACTCCAATAGATACACGAACTAAGGCTTTCGCGCTATAGGGGCGATTGAATCAGCGGATGCAATATCCGGGTTAGGCGCATCCCCCCGCGCTGCGAAGCAGCAAGCTGGGCGGCTGAAGCCTGCACACCAGCGCCCTCGGTACCTAAAACTCGGGGGGATCCCAATGTTGACCGTAATCATAGATCGGGTATGCACGCCAGATTCGCAGGGCGTGCTCGCGACCGACCCGTTCCAGATACTCGTTCGCACTGCTGAAGGGCCACTCCGTCCACTTGAGGCAATAGCCGTGGTGTACGGGGTTATTTAGGATGTAGTTCCATGTCGCATAGTAATGCCCCTCGGATTTCATGGCTGTCTCTGCCGCGTTGCACCAGACCTGACGACCGCGACGCGACTCCTCGCCATTCCAATTGAAGGAGGACCGTCCGTGTAGCTTTCCCAGTTGTTTGAGCGTGGGCGTCAACTCCGGTGCATCGACGAGGACGTGATAGTGGTTGGGAAGCACGACCCAAGCAAACAGGGCTTCGCAGACATCAACGAGTACGTCGCACAAGCTGTTTGAGAAATCCGCCATCCGTTGATCGGAATCCCCGATCACCGGGCGGTGCTCGAAGCACGCTGCGGTGATCATGTAGAGGCTTGTGTGATCGCTTTGAATGTGCGCCGGGGAGTGTGTGGGATGGTGTCGATCTTGCCGTTCCTGGAGAATTTGTTGCCGCTGCTGAGGCGTCCAACGCCGCCATCGGTACATGGTTTCGGGGTCTTGCGGCATCACTCCACTCGTGCAGCAAAGAGCATCGACTTGACAAGCACGATTGTAGGGCGATTGAAGCCTGAATTCCAGCAACCGATGGTGTCCAGCCTTCAGGCGCATCCCCTCGCGCTGCGGAGCAGCAAGACCGGCGGCTAAAGCCTGCACACCAGCGCGCTTCAGCTGCACACCAGCGCGGTTCAGCTGCCCACTGGCGCGGCGACCAAGTCATAGCCTTGGCTGGCGACGATCTCACATTCGACGATGTCGCCGACTTGCGGCTCGGAGCCTGATTCGACACCACTGACGTAGACCACCCCGTCGATCTCGGGCGCTTCCGAACGGGTTCTGCCGATCCAGACTCCGTCTTGCTCTTCAAACTTGGAATCGATGATCACGTCATCGAGTGATCCGACGCGAGCCGCGTTCCACTCAAACGCGATCTGCTGCTGGACAGCCATCAAGTCACTCATCCGCCGCTCGGCGATCTTGGCGGGCACTCGGTTGGGCAACTTGGCCGCCGGCGTGTCTTCTTCGACCGAATAGGTGAACACGCCCAGATGCTCAAAGTGTTGCTCGGAGACGAAGTCGACCAACTGCTCGAAATCATCTTCGGTCTCACCCGGGAATCCCGTGATCATTGTCGTCCGCATCACCAGGGATCGGATCCGTTCGCGCAAACGCCCCACAATCTCTTCCTGCAGCGAACGCGTCGTCTTACGGGACATGCGTTTCAACATCGCGTCACTGGCGTGCTGCAACGGCATGTCGATGTACGGCAAAATCCGCTCGGCTCCGGCCAACGTTTCCACCAACCGGTCGTCGATGTACATCGGATAGAAATACATCAAACGGATCCAATCGATCGAATCGATCTTGTCCAATTCCGTCAGCAATTCGGTCAGCTTCGGCGTGCCATAGAGATCCTTGCCGTAGTACGTCGTGTCTTGAGCAACGATGACGACTTCGCGAACGCCACTGTCCCCCAGCCGTTTCGCTTCATCGACCACTTGTTCAATCGGCTTGCTGTAGTGTTTGCCGCGCATCTTGGGGATCGCGCAAAACGTGCACAGCCGATCGCATCCTTCGCTGATCTTGAGGTAAGCAAAGTGGCGCGGCGTGACGGCCGAACGAACCGCATCGGAAAGCGGCCGGATCGGCGCGGGACGAAAGACTCGCTGTTGTTCTTGAATACCGCTCCTTAGTCGGTGGGCCACGTCCACGATATCGTTGCGTCCAAAGACGCCGACCATCGCATCAATCTCCGGACGCGCCTCCAACAACTTGCCCTGCTGACGCTCGGCCAAACATCCCGTCACGACCACTCCGCGAATCTTGCCCTGGCGTTTCAGGTCCAACATTTCATCGATCGCACCGAGCGACTCTTCGCGTGCCGAGTCGATGAACCCGCAGGTGTTGACGACGACAAAATCCGCCGCATTCACGTCGCCCACCATCCGGTACCCGTCCTGGTCCAGACGCCCGAGCATCTGCTCGGTGTCGACCAAGTTCTTGGGACAGCCCAACGAAACCACGGCGTAGCTGCCGCGGGCATCCGCCCCCCCCTCCTGCGGTGCGGGGACCGGGGCGGAATCAGATAAATTGACGACGGGAAGTTGCATTGAATTCAGGGTAAAAGGCTGATGGGGCATTCAATCGCTGGACGCAGCCGATCGAAGCGAACCATTGGAACCGAATTCCTCCAAACGAGCAAATGGTTCAGGGGACAGGAACGCAACTCGGTCACGCCGTGCGGGACGATTGGCATCCACAGCAGGCCCGACCGAAACGGACGGCAAGCCCCGCGCGGGGCCCCCCGGCTGCCAGACCACTCATTCGCGGCAATATTTCAGCGCCAGCAGCGCGTAGGCCGTCACCAGATTGCGGTTGCCTTCCATCCAGCGGTCGTTGCCGTCATTGACCCAAGACCCGTCGGCCTGTTGGGCGTTGATCAAGGTCGCGGCGAGTTCGCGTCTCCAATTGTGATTTTCGCCATCCGCATCAGTCAGCACGCGGATGTCCGCCGCCGCCAAGGCCTTGCCGAAGGTGTGGTAGTAGTAATACAGCCCGGCTTTGCCCATCCCCGGATTTTCGTCCAGCGAATAGGTCTTTTGGATGAAGTCCATGGCGGCCGCGACGCGTGGATCGTCGTCGGTCAGGCCGGCATAGATCATGCTCTTCAGCCCCGCGTAGGTCATCGAGCCGTAGCTGCGAAGCGCCCCGCCGTTGTCCCCGTCTTCGCTGTCGCCGTCTTCGCTGACGACCTTGGTTTCACCGCCGGCGGCCGGCGTGTAGTAAAACCCGCCGTCGCCGATTTTGTCGGCATGCTCGGTGTCGTTTCCGTGGCCGGCCAAGTTTTGCGTCCGGCTGATGAATCGCAGCGCCTTCTGGATCGCTTCGTCGTCCGCGTCGTTGCCCAAGTCTTTCAGGGCATCGACCAAAAAGGACGTGTTGGACAAATCGGGACGAGCGTGTTTGCCGTAGCCCGCACCGCCATACGCCGTGTCCGACGACTCCACGCCTTCACCCTCGTCCCACTGAATCTCCTTCAAATACGCTTCGGCGCGGTTGAGTTGACTTTCATAGCGATTGTCGCGATTGGCTGCGACCAAGGCGCCCACGGCAACGGACGTTTCATAGTTTCGGTACATCGATCCCGTCGCGTGGATCCCACCGCTGGGACGAACGTTGTCCAGAATGAACTGAATCGCTTTTTGGACGACTGGCGAATCGACGTCGGTGGGGCGATGCTCCAGAATCGCTCGGACACACAGCGACGTCACCGCCACGCCGGTCTCCGGGCTGAACGCGCCGTCGCCGGTCTGGCCGCGATTCTTTAAAAACCCGATCGCCAACTCGACACTCTTGTCGATCGCCGCGTTGGTCTGCTCCGGTGTCTGAAATTCCGCCACCTCGCCCTGGGTCGCGTTCCCCTGCGACGCCACGTCGTCCCCGGTGACCCCCGACGGCATCAATGCGACGCCGACCAGGAAAGCTGGGATCAGTCGGCAAACAACAGCGCGTGACCCTTTTGAAACGTCGGATAGATGCATCCCGGTTCGAACCCCTAACAGTGGAAGGTGGGCGGTGGGCGGTTTGAACGTCACAACCGCTGCGATGACGATAGCTTACGCCCCATTTTACGCTCCAGGCGGACAAGCGTGCAGGTCTCTCGGCCGAGAGTGACGAACGAAGCCCTGGGGGCCACACCCTGTCTGCCGGTGACGAAACGGCCATTCGTCACACTTCCTCCAAACCGTCGTCCGATGCCACCGACCGCTACCCCAACACCGTTGCAACGAAAGATCACGGGCGGCGCGAGGATTCGCCGCCGGCCGATCGCATCGGCGCCTCGTCCGCTCGCGGTGGGCACGGGAGCGATCGCACGTGACCACAACGATTCGATCGCCGGAGGTGCAGCTGCAACGACCGCAAACCGAATGGGCGTTGCACCACCCACCTTGTTCCGCCTCAAGACGCTGCGTCACCCCACGCGTGCCGAACAACGGCTCGCCACGCTACAGGTTCGGCGGCGATCGCCCGCTGACGGCCGACCTGGAACCGCAGATCAAAACGAGGTGATCCTGCGAATCGATCCTCCGCAGCCCGCCGGAACAGTGCAATCGGCTGACCGCAATGCTCCCGTCAATGCTCCCGTCAACGGATCACCCAAACCGCCCGCTCGCCCAAAAGACCTGTTCCCCGATCACACCGGCGACTTGATCGCCAGCCTCAGCCAGTGGTCCCTTCGGCTCGATCGACGCGAGGCCGAATTGGATCGTCGTGAACGTGAATTGAACCAACGATTGCGGTTATTGCGGCAACATCAGTTCGCCGATTGATCGGCCGCACCCAACAACTGGTGCAACGCACCGGGCGGCTGATAACCGACCTTGTGTGCGAGGACCTTGCCATCGGGATGCCCGATCAAGGTGGTCGGATAGGCCGGCACGTCGATGCGTCGCAGGACTTCAGCGTTACGATCCGGTGACAGACGAATCGCGACGAATCCATTTTTCAATCGGCTTCGAATCGTGCCATCGGTCCAAGTATCACGTTTCATCGCGTCGCAATAGCGACATCGACTGGAGGTGATGAAGATCACCATCGGCCGGCCCGACTGTTTGGCCGCGCGCCAGCCGGCATCAAGATCCTCGTGCCATTGGATCGCTGATTCTGCCGAGGAGACGGTGTGTCCGACCGGGTGGGGATAATTGCCGACAAGATCAGCCGCATGGGCTGTGCAATGAGAGACGGCGAACAGGACGACGATCGCCAAAAGGGCATACTGCCCTGTGCAAACCATGAATCGTTTCACGGCGGTGCTCTGTGGTGATGAGGAAAACGGCGTAGAAAAGTCCGAAGGGGCAAATTCTAACGCGTCTGTTCATCAACCACAGGAAGTATCCGCGACACCCGCCAAACAGCGGGGCACCAAGTGAAGCGGTCGATTCGCTATTAAAGTGAAGTCACCCTCCCTTTGGGCATTTGTATCTACGCAAGTCGCTTCTTGGCCAACGGCCATGCATATCCGTAGCCTGGGGCAAGCAAACCGAGCATTTGCGAGGGTTGCGCCGCCCCAGGAACCTCATCGCAATGAGGTGAAATTTGGCCAACGGCCATGGACAACCTTCGCGTTTGACGAGGCATTTGTGTATGGCCGTCGGCCAACGCCTCTCGTTCTCGTTTGGGGACCTTGGGCGATGCCCAAGGCTATGGATGTAAACGGCCGTTGGCCGAAACCATCCACTCAAAACCGATCTGACATGCAAAAGATGTGTAGACACAATGCCCTTTGGGAGGGTCGCGAAGGCTACCACACTCTTCTTCGCTCGCCCGCTTAGGCTTCGCCGGCGCGTTTGACGACCTTGTCGATCAAGCCGTACTCGCGGGCCTCTTCGGCGCTCATGAAGCGGTCACGATCGGTGTCCGTTTCAATTTTTTCCAGCGAGTGTCCGGTGTGATCGATCATGATCTCGTTCATGCGTTTCTTGATCCGCCGCAGTTCTTCGACGTGGATCTCGACTTCCCGCGCGGTGCCTTGCATGCCGGCGAGCGGTTGGTGAATCATGATCCGCGCGTTGGGCAGCGCGTAGCGTTTCCCGGCGGCACCGGCGGTCAACAGCACGGCGCCCATCGACGCGGCTTGACCGATGCAGTAGGTAGCGACGTCACAGGAGACGAATTGCATGGTGTCGTAGATCGCCATGCCGGCGGTGATGCTTCCACCGGGGCTGTTGATATACAGGTGGATGTCCGCCTTGGGATCGTCGCTCATCAGGAACAGCATCTGAGCGACGAGCGAGTTGGAGATCTGGTCATCGACTTGTTGACCGAGAAAGATGATTCGGTCTTTCAGCAGTCGGCTATAGATGTCGTAAGTGCGTTCTTCGCGTCCGCTCTTTTCAACGACGTAGGGAATCAGTGGCATATCGGTATTCTTGGTTAGTTTGACGGGAGAGGGAAAACGAGACGGGCGACGGCTCAGTTGGCGTCTTCGTCTTCGTCTTCGACCGGCGGCTTGGTCAGGATATCGTCGACCAATCCGTACTCTTTGGCTTCGTTGGCCCCTAAAAAGAAATCGCGATCGGTGTCTTCGGCGATTTTCTCGACCGGCTGCCCCGAGTGGCTGGCGATGATTTGGTTCAGCACATCGCGATAGCGGAACATTTCGGCCGCTTGGATTTCGATGTCGCTGACCTGTCCGCCGACGCCGCCCATCGGCTGGTGCATCATCACGCGGCTGTTGGGCAGACAATACCGTTTGCCTTTGCTGCCGCCGACCAACAAGACGGCCGCCCCGCTGCAGGCTTCACCGACGCAGTACGTCGCGACCGGGCACGA
>NZ_JBFHKV010000303.1:0-8299 GCF_041595215.1 Stieleria sp.
CGCTTTGCGTCTGCGAGCAGTCCAGATTCCAAAGCGTCAGGCGACAGCGGGTTGGACGATAGTGGAGGTGCGTACGGATTTTCGTTCAAGTGTTGGCTGAAGCAATCGATAGACAGAACGTCACGGATCACGCGGTCGCCGCGAGCAATCCTCCACTTCAATAACCACGACTCGGCGACTCGTCGTGCATCCGATGGTTACCCGCGACACTCCAACGTCGGCATCAAACGGTCAACGGAATGTGAGCTTCGAGATCACCGACAATTGCTGTTAGAGCTAGTTCCCAAATTGCCAACGAGTCCAACGTATATCCCACAGGTGCAGTTGTATATGCATGCAACCCGCCAAAGAATCCACGTCTGATCGGTGGGAAATCAATCAGAATCTGATCGTGGGCTCCAAACGGAATCAGCCGTCGTGCGGAACGAGCCCCAAGTTTCATTTGCCATGCCCGGCCCCGTCGAAAGACACAGTCCGGCACGCCTGCAGTGATTACCTCTAAGCCCCACTTGAGAGTCAACGTTTCACCAGAAAGCGTGACAACGGGAAGTTTGGATCGGGACGCGAGTAGCAGCGGCCATTTCTTCCACAACTCAAACAGATGCTCCGGGACCTGTTCAACCAACTCCTGCGTTTCGGATGAGCTCGCCATTCGTATTCGATTCGGTTCACTACGACGGGTAACAATCAATTATTGGTGGTCCAACTGCGGTAAAAGTACATATTCCGCGGTTGGACAGCGGAATATCTCCCGCCACCCGATCTTACGGCACCCTGCAGGGGTAGTCAAGCGGTCCGCGAGTCACTAAGGTTTTCGGATCGACGAAAAAACGTGAAGTGCGTTTCGATGCCTTCTGTTTGCATCGCCGGTCGCGGGCATTTGCCGAGGCCATTGGCTGACCGATGATGCGGAACAAGGCCCACAACCCTGGATCAACGCGGGAGCGATTAGGATGTCAGTGGAACGATTTCGACGGTGCCTTGGCGTGATGAATCTTCCCGAAAAGGATCGCGAGTGGTTTCCAAAGTGGTTGGGCAGCTATGCTAGCTTTCCGGCCGTCCGAGCCCAAACAGACTCTTCAGAAGAGATTGTGGTTCGGCGTGACCTGGTGATCGAGTTTCTTCAAAAACTTCTTGCCGCCAAAACTCCCGCATGGCAACGGCTTCAAGCGGCGCGCGCGATCGAGGCTTATCAAGGAACGGTACTGCAAACCAGCGTCGTAGACTTTCGGCCTATTCGAGACCGATTGACAGAAATCACGCGTCGCTACGACGGAGCCATCGGCGGTGGCGAGGACTATGATGCTGACCTTGTGCCGGGGGAAGGAAATGCAGGTCTGATCGATGCGACCGAACCGGAGTGCGTTCAGCGGATGCGAGCGACATTGCGTCGGTTACATCATCCCAAGAGCACCGAAGACGCCTACGTCGGCCAACTCAAAAAGTTTATCCGGCACTTGGATGACGACCGGCTTGAACAATTTGGCGAACCAGAAATTGGGGACTTCCTGACTGATCTGGCAATCGAAGGCAACGTCGCAGGATCGACTCAGAACCAAGCACTTTCGGCAATCCTGTTTTTCTACGAGAAGGTGCTTTGTCGCGATCTCCACTTTATCAATGCCGTACGAGCCAAGACGAGCGAATATCGGCCCGTTGTGCTGACCAAAACGGAGATCACTGAAATATTTCAATATGTTTCCGGGGTCTACCGTTTGATGTTCTTGATGATGTACGGCGCCGGTTTGAGACACCGAGAGTGCAGGAAATTGCGGCTGAAAGACTTCTGCATCGAAACACGCCAGATCGTCGTCCGAAACGGGAAGGGAATGGAGGATCGCGTGACGGTGTTACCCGACAACACCATTGAGATGCTGCAACAACAGATCGCCACGGTGCGCGCGATGCACAACCAAGACCTCGCCGATGGATACGGAGAAGTTTACCTTCCCTACGCATTGGCGCGGAAATACCCTGCTGCTCAACGTGACCTGGGTTGGCAATACCTGTTTCCATCCAACAAACTCTCACGAGACCCCCGCAGTGGACGAACTCGGCGTCACCATGTTCACGAGCGCACGTTTCCAGCTCGTTTCAAACAGGCCCTGCGCCGAACCGAGATCCTCAAGAAAGCGGTCCCTCATACGCTTCGCCATAGTTTTGCCACTCACATGCTTGATGACGGGGCGGACATTCGTAGCGTGCAGGAATTGCTCGGACACAAGGATGTCAAGACGACGATGATCTATACCCACGTCATGAACCGGCCGGGATTGGCCGTGACCAGCCCCGCGGATCGGCTGGGGTTGGTTTGATTCACCGGCATCAGGTGGAAGCCGCCAAGGCTTTCGTTTTCTAGGGCGGCGGCGACTTTTGCTGCGCGGGCCCTCTCTGGCGTTTGCTTGCTGCGCAAACGCCGTCTCTCCCAGAGGGAGAGAATCTAAATGGGCTGCCGCTACATTGCTCGAGCAAAACTAGCGGTCGGCGTACACCATGATGCTCTCTTCCTTCGTCACCGGCACGTTGGATTGGTCGCTGGTGACAATCGCCTTGACCAGATGCCGCCCTTCGGCGACACCCCTGGCTTTGACCCGATAGACCATCTCATCGTTGGCCTTGAGTAGGGCTCGCGGCGAGAAGGCGATGATGCCTTGTCCCTGCGGCGTGAAGTCCCCTTGTTCGACCAACTGCAACCCCTGAGGAAGCTGCAACGCGACTTTGACGTTGGTGTCGTCGCGAGAACCGGTGTTGCTGATTCGGATCTCGTAGATGGTGTCGCCACCGATTTCGATCGGATCGGCACTGTCGTTGATGGAGAACGTCAGCTCGGCCAGCGAGGCCACTGCGACCTGACTCTCGGTCATCGTCTTGATGCCCAAGTCCGCGGTCGCCACGGTTTGCAACACACGATTGCCTTCTTCGACCGGCAACAGCGTCAACGGCACCTTGCCGGATTGTCCGACCGGCAACGCGTCCAAGGACCAGAACACGGCGTGTCGAGACGCGTCGTATTGTCCTTCGTAGTCTGTTTTCACAAACGTGAATCCACGATCAAGCTGAACGCTCATCTCAACGTTCTGTGCTTCGGCCGTCCCCACGTTGGCAATCTCTACCGTGTAGGTGGCCTGTCGTTCCAAGAACCGACGCGACGGTCCGGTCAGAGTCGCCTTCAACTCCGGAGCGACCACCTCGACGGCGATTGTGTGCGTGGTTTCCAATCCGTCATCGCCTTTGACGCGAATCTGATTTTGCACAACACCGGCTTTGACCGCCCGCATCCGCAAGACTTGTCGCCGGATTTCCCCCGGACCGAGCGTGCCGATCAAGTTATCCAGCTGTGTTCCCTGGGGATGCTCCAGTCCGACCGGAACGTCCTCCTGCAGAATCACGCCGGTCGCTTCGCCGCTGCCAGGATTGCTGACTTCCAATTCGATCTCCAGTTGCTGACCGATCAAGACCTTTTCGGGTGCCCGTTGGACGACGCGCAATTCGGGCCGTGTGCTGATCGTTCGGACCGACGCCGCGGCTTCGAACGTGACACGGGCGACGCTGCCCAATTCGCCTTCCTGTTCGGGAGTCAATTGCAACGTGATCGTGCGTTCTTGGTTGGGTTCCAGATCACCGAGCTCCCAGTACAACTCGGGTTGGTATTTCGGGTTCGGACGCGGCGTCGCATCGGTCAACGTCATGCCGTTGGGGACACGGTCATGAACCTGCACATTCAAGGCCTTGGAACCGCCGACGTTCTTGACGGTGATGACAAACGAAGCCGGTTTGCCGACCTTCACTTCGACAGGCGCCCGTTTGTGAATCACGACCGACGGAGACTGTGGACCGTCCAGGTAACGTTCGCCGGGAGCCGCCAAGGTCGGTCCGGCGGGCAATTGACCTTCGGCAGCGGTTTGTTTGTAACCGACACCCTGATAGACCGAAGCGTTGGGGGCTTGAGCCGCGGCCGAATAGGCCTGGGCCGCAGGATAGGCGGGCGCGGTGGCGGGGTAGTTCGTCGCGGCAGCCGCCGTCGGCAGAGGCTGCATCCCTTGCGCTTGCATCGCGCTGGCGCCCGTCGCCGGGGTACCGAACGATGGAGCAGGCAATTGGGTTGCCGCGGGCGCGGCGGCCATCGGAGAGTGATCGGGAACACCGAAACCACCGGTCGGCTGCGCGTAGCCTTGTCCGGTCGACGCAGCGGCGGGTTGGCCGTAGGGCGACGGTGTCGAATCGGCAACTTGTCCGTTGCCGACGATTTGAGGCTGAGACGTGATGCCCATGGTGGCGGCAGTCATCGCTGGCTGAGACGCAGCCGGTGCGGGCTGTTCCGCTTCGTCTTGCATCGGAAATTGGGTGGCGCCGATTTCCAGCGTCATCGCCGGCTCGCGATGGATCCGCATCGTCGACCCCGGTGCTTCGGCCAATTGCGGCTGGGACAGCCCGGCCGCATCGTCGCCGACCGGCGTCAACATGGCCGACGGCATCCCGGCGGCCGGATCAGCGGTATTGGTCAACGAGGGACCGCGATCGAATCCTTGTGGTGCAGCAGCGGCAGCCGATGCGGTGTTCGGGTCGAATGCTTCGGAATTCGCAAACGTTCCGCCGCGCAGATCGTTCGCCGGCGGTGGACCGGCTGGGCCGCTGCCAGCCAGGCCGCTGCCAGCCAGGTCGCTGCCCGCTTGAGGTGGTTCGGAACCGTTGTCGCTGGGCGTCTCGGCGAACGTGATTTCGGACAGTCGGGGTTGTTCGGGAAGCGATGCGGCGGGAGCATCAGCGATCGGCAATCCCATTGAAAACGAAGGTCCGCCGGCGTCGGCTTGGGCGTCGATTGCGACGTCCGCTTCGGCATCCATCGGGGGCGCGTCGTCAAAACTGGGCAACCGCATTTTCATCACCGAACGTCCACCGAGCGAGCTTTCGGGCTGCGCCGCAGTCTCGGAGTCCGCGGGGATTTCCGGCAACACCATCGAATCGCTCGACTCGGTGTGCTGAACCAGACGCACCGACGGCGACGCCGAGCCTTCCGCTGGTCCGGGCTCACCGACCGGTTTGAGCAATTGGACGTCTGCGGGATCGACCGACTGCAAACCCGCCGTTGCGCCGATGGGCGAAACCGCCTTGCCGGGTGGAATTTGCTCTTCGGTCCAAGCCGATTCGGTGCTGGCTTCTTGGTCTTTTTGTGCTTGGGCAGCCATGATGGCTCCCAACAAAATCGTCACAGCACCTGCGGCGAGTCTTACGCCAAACGCTTTCATGGGTCTCAATCCGTTGGTGAAAAAACCGACTGGTCCTCCAGTGGGAACTACGGCATAGCAAATTCGCACAGGGTGTGAAAAGTCCGCTTCTGCGGAACTGCGGCCGTGACGTCGTTCCGCGCGGGTTGGTAACTCGCCTTGAGGCGATTCTTCCTGGCTCGCTGCGGAGCAGCGAGCCAGGGCGGCTAAAGCCTGTACACCAACGTGCTCGCTGAGTGCCGCTCCGGGGACTGTCCCCGAGGCGTTCTATTGCGTTGATTTCGGAACATCTACTGAATCGACAGGCGGGGACAGACCCCGGATGGCAATTCGGTTGGCAGGTCGACCGGATTCGCAATCCGTCCTACAGGCTTGGTTCCCGCTAAACACGAATGCAAAGCATGCCGCGGCTGCTATCATAGAGGTGACTTCCCCACCTCAACGACGCCCGCCCCACCTTCGATGCCTGCACCCACCCCTCCGCCGAGTTTTGTCGCCCTGTGCCTGGCCGCCGGCCTGGTTGCTTTCCACCCGCCTACGGGGCTGTTCGCCCAAGAGCCTGCCAAGTACGAACACGGCCCCGACTCCCAGCCAAACGATGCGGTTCCACACGGAACGGTCACCCAACACGTTTGGCTCGACAGCAAGGTCTTCCCCGGCACCAAACGCCGTTACAGCATTTACGTTCCGGCCCAATACGATCCCCAAAGGCCTGCTGCCCTGATGGTGTTCCAGGACGGACATACCTTCGAAGGCACCACCGGCGACTACCGCGTACCCGTCGTCTTCGACAATTTGATCGCAAAAGGCGACATGCCGGTGACGATCGCGGTGATGATCGATCCGGGCTACACGAGCGAGCTGCCGGAGAAACGCGGCTGGCGGCCGCGGCCGGAAAATCGCAGCGTCGAATACGACACCGTCAGCGGCGACTACGCCGAGTTTTTGCTCACGGAAATTTTGCCGGCCGTCGAAAAAGACTATCGGATCAGCTCCAACCCCGAGCTGCGAGCGATTTGCGGCAACAGCTCCGGAGGCATCTGCGCCTTCGGTGTCGCCTGGCATCGGCCGGACCAGTTTCGCAAGGTGCTCAGCCACATCGGCAGTTTTGTCAACATCCGCGGCGGACACCACTACGCCGCAATGATCCGTAAAACCGAAAAGAAGCCGCTGCGAGTGTTGCTGCAAGATGGTGCAAACGACCTGGACAACCAGCACGGCAACTGGCCGCTGGCGAACCAACAGATGGCCAAGTCGCTTGAATTTGCCGGCTACGATTACAAGTTTGTGTTCGGCACCGGAGCCCACGACGGGAACCACGGTGGCGCGATTTTCCCCGACTCGCTGCGATGGCTGTGGCGGGGATGGAAGGAGCTGACGCCGTAATGCTTCGTCCATCGAACCCCAAGAGTCATTCGCCCCAGCCCCCAGCCTCCGTCGCGGACTCGATCATCTCCAGACCCCCTTCTTCCCCTGCGGTGCCCCAAGGCAACGCCGCAGCCGACGCATCCTTGGACGTTCCGTTTGCGGTTCCGTTCGTGCACCGCTTGCGGACGACCGAGCAAATCGCGGGCGCCGATTTTCCGACGCTGCTGGAGCTTTTAAAACAGGACAGCTTTGGCGACGCCAAGGTGCTGCTGGTCGCCGAACGCCCGGTCGCCGAAGCGGCCGACCACGTTGCCGACCTCGCGGAGCGGTTGACCGAATCCGCCGGCGTGAATCTCGTGAGCGATGTGGTCTTGGTCGAAGGCGGAGAAGCGGTCAAAAACGATTCCGTCTGCGTCGAACAGATTCTGGCGGCCATCAATGCTCATGACCTGGACCGGCGCAGCTACGTGATCGCGATCGGCGGCGGTGCGATGCTGGACGCGGTCGGGTACGCCGCTGCGATCGCCCACCGCGGAATCCGTCTGATTCGGCTCCCCACGACAACGCTGGCGCAAGGCGACAGCGGGGTCGGAGTCAAGAACGCGATCAATTACTTCGGCAAGAAGAACTGGGTCGGCACGTTCAGCGTTCCGTGGGCGGTGATCAACGATGCCTCGCTACTGAAAACACTGCCCGACCGAGACTTTTGCAGCGGATTCAGCGAGTCGGTGAAGGTGGCGTTGCTGAAGAGTCGCACCGAATTTGATTGGCTGTGTGACCACGCCGACCAGATCCGCGCACGCGACATGACCGTTGCGTCGGCGGCGATTGCGACGAGTTGCAAATTGCACCTGCGGCATATCACCGAAGGCGGTGATCCGTTCGAAATGCTGGAAGCCCGACCGCTGGATTTTGGCCACTGGTCGGCGCACAAGCTGGAACCGATCACGGACTTTGACATTCGACACGGTGAAGCCGTTGCGATCGGAGTCGCGATCGATTGCTTCTATTCACATCTCAAACTCGGCTTCGCCATCGAAGACGTGCACCGCGTGTGCGAGTGTTTGCACACACTCGGATTGCCGCTTTGGCACGAAGCCTTGTCGCCGCTCGATCGCTTGCTCGATGGGTTGGAAGAGTTCCGCCAACACCTCGGCGGCCGCTTGACGATCACGATGCTTCAACGCGTCGGAGAGAGCATCGACGTTCACGAAATCGACTCGTCGGCGATGGCAAAGGCGATCGAAATGCTGCGTGCCGAAGGCGACCGTATCGCTGGCAAACGTTAGCACACGGTCTTGTCTTTAGCGGGCCCTATCGCTGAGTCTCGCAAGTGGTTGGGCGCGCGTCTGTTGGCCGGTACGAAAATCGGGTAGGAAGATTTCGGAGGTAAGAAAATGATGAGATGTCCCAGTCATTCGATCTAACCAATCTTCCTACCTTCAAAATCTTCCTACCTCCCCCCAGACCACCGCACCCTGTCGTGTCGGCGGAAACCGGGAGGGATGGCAGAATGATTCGGGGCAGAATGATGGAGCAGGCGTCTTATAGAGAGATTCCGCATAGCCCAGGCTCCGCTTCGGATACCCTGCTTCCACAGGCTTTCGACCAATACTGCTAAGTTAACATCAATGAGGGTGCCCGGACGCTGGCGCGAACCGGCTGATCTCAAACCATGATCAGCCGTTTGGTGCGAGCCTACGAAC
>NZ_JBFHKV010000304.1:0-8297 GCF_041595215.1 Stieleria sp.
GATCAGCTACGACGCCGACGGTGCGGTGGACACAATTAACACGATCCAGCCACATTTGGGCGGCACGCGTCAAATGTTGTCCGCCCCGATCACGGGCACGCTTGCCGACCAACCTCATCTTTACTCGTTCACGATCACGGAGGGAGAGCTTCGTAGCAGTCCCACCCAGAGCATCACGATTGGAGTTGATGTTGAGAATGCAGTCGGTGAGTTGCTGGATCTGACTGCGGGGACATCCGTCACCAACGGTTCGCGAACGACGAAAACATTCACGATCGATCAGCCGGGGACCTATCGATTGTTGGTTTCGGGTGCCCAGGCGACATCCTATACCGTCAACCTGTATGTCGCCGGAGACCTGAATCAGGACAATCAGATTGATGCAGCCGATCAATCCCTGTTCAGTAACGCGTTCGGCTCGACGGTTGGTCAGCCTACCTATCTTGTGGCGGCCGATGCGGATCGAGATGGGGACGTCGATCAAGTTGATCAGGTCGTGTTGCAAACGGGTTATGGATGGATCGCCAATCAAGCCCCGGCAATTGAAGTGCCCACCGGGGCGATGGAGATTCGAGGTGATCAGGTTCTCGCATTGGATGTCACTGCCCTGGCGAGCGACCCGGAATCCGATCCCGTCTATGTCGGTGTCTCGGCCGTATCTGGCGTTGATGCTCGCGTGCTCGGATCTGGCTTGGTCACACTTCGATCCACTTCTGCGATCGGCCAACAGGGGACGCTGGAGTTGGTTGCCGACGACTTCGTTCTCTCGTCGAATCCTCGATCGCTGTCTACAACAACGGTCGCTGCCGGTTTTGTGAAATTGGACGTCGGGGCAAGGGAAAGAACTCTCAGAGCGGGCGACGTTTCGTTATTGGTACTCCAAGGTGTTCGTGCCGATGGTTCTGTCATTGAACTATTGCCGGCGGAGGCGACGTTCACGACCAGTGATTCCGATGTGGCGATTGTGACGGACCGCGGATTGATTTCGGCGGGCGACCTTGGCACCACTGTCATTACGGTATCGGCGGCAGGGTTATCAGCGGCTGTTGCCATTGAGGTGGGCGAGCGTGCCGAACGATTGGTCGAGTTCTTTCCGCTCAGCTATGCCATGCAGTCTGGCCAGTCGCGTCAAATCGTCGTCCGCGAGCGATTGCCAGAAGCGTTGGTCGACTTGTCTGGGGCAGGCGGCGGTTCGGTCTACATTCCCGAAAATCCCTCCATCGTCACGGTGGATTCCGAGGGCACCTTGACCGCGGTTTCCGAAGGGACGACACGAGTCACAGTCATCAATGGCGGACGTGCGGCGGTGATTGACGTGTTGGTCGCGTCACCGACGGTGGGGACGGTCTCGATCGATGCCAGCGGTGGTCTGGTCGCCGACGGCACCGGAATTGTCGTGGGAGTGCCCGGGGGAGCGATCGACACCGCAAGGGACTTTGCGGTCCAACGTACGACAGAAAACGATTTACCGTACACATTGCCGGCCGGGTTTAACTTCGCGGCGGGCGTTTCCATCACCGGCGACGAAACGCCGACCGAGTTGCCGCTGAGTGTGGCGATCCCGGCGCCGGCGACCGCCTCGGCCGGTGATCAGTTTTATCTGATGCAACCGGTCGACGTTGTGCTTGAGGGAGGTGTGGTGGAACAAAGCTGGCGGTTGGTCGATTCGATGGTCGTTGGTGACGACGGTGTGGCTCGAACGACCAGTCCGCCAAACATCGGCGTGGGGGCGCGGAGTTGGAACAATGATCCCGCGGGGATCTTCAAGCCCAGTGCCGTGGCCTCGTATGCCATGGTGACGCCGGATTTGACGGGCTTCTTAGCGCTCCGTAACGATGTCCAAATCCGCGAAAAGCAATACAACGATTACTCGGCGCAACGTTTCGCCGGCGTGGTCAGTTTCGATCAGGCGACCGGTCCAGATGCCGGCGATCCAGAAAAACGCTTTTATGCGACCGCGGGTCCGTTTGGCGATTACTTTTTGCCGGTCGTTGCCGAGTTCGACTACGACATGGGATTCCATGCCGCACAACCGGAAGGTTTGGTGCTGCTGGAGACGAATCGTGTTCGGGTCAGCGAAGGTGAAACGATTCAGCGTCTGTTTCCGCTCAAGCCGCGTTTGATTACCGCGACGTTGACCGCGCCGACGATCAATTCGGCTGAAATACTGATCAGTTCGGCCAATGAAGCACCCCGTTTGATTCTCAAGGGCCAGAACTTTTTGTTCGAGAGCCCCTACGCTGACGCGGGCAGCTTGGGGACCAAGGTTTCCGATCTGTTCGTCACTTTCGAAATCGGTGGGCGTGACACGTTTGACACGGATGGGAAGGTGCTGCCGGTCGGCGGCTTGGACTACCGTGTCGACGGCTCCCTGTTGACCGGTGACGACCAGAACTTGGTCGTGCCCATTCCACAGGGCGTACTGGTCGGTGCGAGCACCATCACGGTTTCGCGTCCCAACAATGCGCCCTTGGATGGGAAGTTTGGACGTCAGATTTATACCAGCAACCCGGCGAGCCCGGTGACCCAAGGACGATACGCATTTGTGCCGTCCGGAGGGAAAGACACCATCACCGTTTATGATCTGTTCGCGACGCAGCCTTACCAGGGCGCCGACAAATTGGTTCCGAAGGCTGTTGCTGTGATTCCGCTAGGGGTGGGGCGTGATGACGGACATGTCGGCGGCGTCGCCCCACGCCACAGCGTGGTTTCGCCTGATGGGACGCGTGTTTACGTCACCTTGCAGCGCAGCGGTGAAATTGCGGTCATCGATGCGGTGGCGTTGCAGGAAGCGGATATGTTGACCGAAGAAGATCCGCGACTTGATGAGGCCGTCAACAAGGAAGGTGTTCAACCGATCGGTTTACCTCCGGGGGCTCAACCCTTTGACGCCGCGATCGATCCGCAAGGGCACTACCTGTTCGTCAGCGATTATCGCAACCCCAACGTCTACGTCGTCGACATCAACCCGTACTCGCCGACGTTTCACATGGTCGTCGATGCCATTGATTTTCCGGCGCGGGAGGTGCCGCGAGGGTTGCGAGGGATTGCGGTCGAACCCGATGGCAGTGCTTTGATGGTGACGGCGCCGTCGGGAACCATTTTCGAGAACGCCCCGGTCAACCGACCTGGGAAGGTGCTGCGGGTGGATTTGACTCCGCTTCGCGATGCGAATACCCGAAAACTGGTCGCCGGATCGGGCGAGCAGAGTGAAGCGCCGCCGATCGACGGACGATTGATTTTTGACAAGCAACGTCCCGATGCTGTGACAGAAGTCGGTCCCAACCCGTACGACATCACCGCAACCGACGAAGTCGGCGTGTTCTTGATCGTGGACCGCTCGGCCAGCAGCGAGGGCTTTGGCGTGCTTCGTCGCAACGTACGCGCCGAGGTCTTTGACTACGATTTTGTGGACTTAAACCCCTTCGGACGAATTCCGCGGTTGGTGGAAGGTCGCGGCACGCAAGCCTTTGGTGTTCGCAATGCCCAAAGTGTCGCCTTCGTGCCGGCTAATCTGTTCAAAGACGCATTAGGGGAAGACCACCCGTCGTATGCCTTTATCACTGGGTTCAACAAGTTCCGACCGGGAGACCCGATTAGCGATCCGTCGCTCGGAGTGTTTGATGCCTACAATCCGCTCTTCGAGCAGTGGGTCGATGGGCGGCGCATTTCGCGTTCGACGATCAGTGAATCCATTGTCGCCGGCGGCAATGTGGGGATCATTCGCAAACCGACCGGAGACTTCGATAGCCTTGTCAATCAACCTCGTCTTGTTGCGGCCACGCGTCCGATCGAAGCCGGGTTCCCTGATAATGTTGCCGTTTCGCAGACGACGGGCATCGCGTTGGCGAGTTTTACCGCGCGGGATTCCGTGTTCGGCTACGACGCAACGGCCACGATCCGTCTGATCGAGGAGTATTCTGACCGCGGGGTGCTCGACGCCTGGGGACAGTATCTCAATGGCGAGCCGCCGGAAAACTCGATTCCAGAGTTGTCCACGATTCTGCGCGGCCCGCTCTCAACGGTACCGATCGACGCCGTTTCCCCACAGGTTGCGATCGCCGGCGATTTTCGCTTTTTCTCGGACAGCCAGTCGGGAGGGCGACCGACGGTCGGATATGGAGTGCCGCCCAAAGACCCCTTCGGCAACGGGCCTCCAAACCTGTATGCGCCCCTGGGGACCGATCGAGCTCCGCGTGGAGTCAGTATCCAACCCAAACTGGATGGGAATCTGATCGGTTTGGCACCGACTCCCTACAACCAGTCGCCGAGCTTGCAAAGTTATCCCAATCAGGCCGCCGACGTGGAGACCGGGATTCAATCCGCCGCCGAGATCCAAACAGGTGCCTTCCACGAAACCCACTCGTTGGTGACGTACCAGTCGCAGGGGCAAAACCGAGGGCTGAACCTGCACTACGATTCACTCCGCGCTGAAACTCGTTTGATCCATTACTTTGCGCTGGCCAATGCCAACGCGATTGATCGAACCGGAGACCCGCGGCTGGCGGTCACGCTGTCGGCGAGAAACGCGGACGCGGTATTCGAGGCCAATGCCAAGCCATCCGATGCCTTACTGAAACAGTTGCGGGACGCTGGACTGTCCGAGAATACGTTTTTTACCAGCCTGCCCAAGTCCATCGACAAAGAGTCGCACTACGGGATCGGAATCCCGTTTGACTTAAGTGAAGCGGCAAGCGGTCTGTACACGTTGTCGTTGGATTACCAGATCGTTCGACAACAAGGCGGCCGATTGGTTGCCGAGCGAGTGCAGACGCAGACGGAACCGTTGGCGGTCGTCAACAGTCGGAAGGGCATTTTTGGCGCCGGCTGGGGATTAGAAGGCTACATGGAGTTGTTCGAGGGCGACAGCGGCGTGTTGCTGGTCGACGGCAACGGCACCGAACAGATGTTCCTTGCGCCTCAGGAGTTGGGGCAACCCTATACGCCGATTGCACTGGACTATTCCGAACTACGACAGGATGCCGACGGCCGATTCACGCGAAGAATGCTCGACGGCACGGTCTACGAATTTGATGAAGAGAACCGGCTTGCCGTCGTCCGCGATCGCCACGGGAACGAGACCGTCTTCGAACATAGCGGGCTGCATTTGGTATCAGTGACCGATCCGGTAGGGCTGGTGACGACGTTCAGTTACACCGGAGACCGGGTGACCAAAATCACCGATCCGGCGGGCCGCGAGACGACATTCGCCTATGCGGGCGATCAACTCGTCAGCATTACCGATCCCGACGATACGACGAGAACGTTCCAGTACGATGCGATGCCGTACGAACCCGATCCGCAAGCAAGGCCGTTGACGGGGCTGATCACGTCTCAGGTGTTCAAACGGGGCAACGCAGGAGACCCGTTGGACGATAAGTTCCGAGAAACGGTTTCGTACGACGGACAAGGCCGTGTCAGTGGTGGCGCGCGGATCGACAAACTCGAGTTTTCGCTACGTCCGTCACAGACCTTTGCCGTCCTGGACGTGCCCGACGCGTCTGCGTTTGAGACGGCACCAAGGCTGGAACTGCTGGCCGAACCGATGTCGCGGACCCAGGCGGACCGCCCAGAAGCTGCAAAGTGTGGGGTCGATCCGGACGACAATGGCGACGCGACGTTGGGCTATCGGGCCCAAGCGACTTACATTGATTTTCGTGGCAACGAAATTGAATACGAGGTCACGGGGTTCGGCCAGCTATCCAAGGTGGAAGACGAACTGGGCGTGGTTCGACGATTCGATCGATCCGAGGAGGGAGGCCAGATTCTCGCCGAGATCGATGGTCTGGGAAACGTGGTCTGTTTCGTCTACGACGTCTTCGGAAACATGGTCAAGCAGACAGATTTTCCCGGAGGCCCAGATTCCTCCATCGGCGTCTCGACCGAGTACGAATTCGATCTTGAGAAGAACAATCAACTTGTCAGCATCACCGAGAGCATTTCACAAGGTCAATACGGGCGGAAGACCGTTCACACGTTGAACGCGGTCGGGGATGCGATTGTTGTCACAACGAGTGTGCCGAGTGCACCCGAAGGCAACCCGGACTCGACGACCAAGCTGTTCTCTTACACGACCTCGGGGCTTCCGACGTCGGTCACCGACGGCGAAGGAAACGTCGTCATGTATACCTACGACACCTTCGAGCGAATGGATTCGACGGTTTTCTCAGATGGTCAAATGACCTTCACCTACGACGGAATCGAAGGCAACCTCGCATCAACGATCGATCCGGCCGGAGACGAGGTGCGGATGACGTACGATCCGATGAATCGGATCCTAACGACGACGAATGTTCTCGACGATGTGTCCTACGTCAGTACCAGCGAGTACGACGCCGAGGGCAACCCGGTCAGGCAGTCGGATCGAATCGGGACTGTCACGACGTTCGCCTATGATGTGCTCAACCGACCGATCGAACGCGTCGACGATGCCGGCGGCCTGCACTACACGACCCGATTCGGATACGACCTCGCGGGGCTCAGTCCAGGATACGCGGTTCAACAAGATCCATCGTATAGCTATCGAGTCGTCCGCAATCCGAGAGGCTTTTTCACCGCGGAGGTCTACGACAAACACAACTTGCTGATTCATTCGTATGACGAACTCGGGCGTGAAACGACCTTCACCTACGACGCCGCTCGCCGCCATGAAGATGATTACCTGCCCGGCGGAATCGTGATCGATCGTACGCTCGACGGACGCGGTCGCGTGGTCCGAGAGGTCGGGCCGACGGTCGAAGTCAGTCATTTCACCCATGACAATCTGAATCGTCTGACGCAGGTGATCTCCGAAAACGACGCCACCGCGGACCACGTGACGCAGTACGAGTACAACGTCTTCGACCTGGTCGGACTGGAAGTTGATCCTGAAGGCCATTTTAGACGGACGTACCACGATCGCGCCGGCAATCCGACGCGTGTCATTGAGGCTGCCGAATCGAGTGAGCCCTATTTCACTGAGTATGAATACGACAGCCGAAATCGCGTCGAAACCATCAACTACAACGGCGCCGCCACCGAAATCCTGACCTACTTCGCCGACGGCAACCTCGAAACACGGACGGACACGCGCGGTTTTACCAGCACGTTCGCCTACGATGCGATGGATCGGCAAATCACCATCACCAACGCCGAAAACGAAGTCACGAGTTTCTTTTATGACGGCAACGGGAACCTGGTCGGCACCGTTGACGGTCGAGGCGGAGGAGATCGCGAGAATGCGGCCTTCCGTTCGACGATGGTTTATGACGGGCTGAACCGAAAGATCGAATCGATCGATCCACTCGGAAACACGACGACCTATACCTATGACGCGGTCGGAAATCTGTTGACCGAAACCGATCCGCGCGGCGATGACGGATCCGGTGACTACACGTCCACCTACATCTACGATGCTCTCAACCGGCTCGAACGAGCAGAGTACCCGACCGGGGTGGTGTCCGAATTTGAATTCGATGCGGTGGGATACACGTCGGTCGAGAGGACGTTCGGGATCGGGGAAGTGGCCGTCAACTCGAATGAGACACGTTACCTCTATGATCAATCCGGCCGTCTGCGGAAGATGACCGATGGCGAGGGCTATGTCACGCAATATGACTACGACCAGATCGGAAATCTGATTCGATTGACCGATGTCCGGGGTGCCGCCTATCGCACCGAGTACGAATACGATCTGTTGAACCGGGAAATAAAGCGGACCATTGCCCCGAATAGTTTGGTCGAAGCGATATGGCAAACCGCCTACAACCCGATCGGATTGATCGATCAGACCACCGACCCGACGGGCTTGGTGATCGACTTGGAATACGACTCTCTGAAAAACCTGTCGACCCGTACGCGTCTTGGTTTAGTCGATCAATTTGTCTACGACGCGGGTGGGAATCTGATCGCCCAATCCGATCCTCGCGGCCAGTTTTACACGGTCAATTATGACTACGATAAGGTCGGGCGATTGGTGCGAGAATACGGCCCCACCGGTACGCCGGGAGACCCCGTTCCCTATGAGATCATCAACGAGTATGACGACGCGGGGAACTTGATTTCGCAATCCGATCCGCGAAACTCCGCTTGGCGAACCACCTACGAATACGATGCGGCCGGTCGAATGGTCCGCGAAACCGATGCAATGGGTTTCATCGCCCACATTGAATACGACGCAGC
Organism: Stieleria sp.; assembly: GCF_041595215.1. Classification (NCBI taxonomy): domain Bacteria; kingdom Pseudomonadati; phylum Planctomycetota; class Planctomycetia; order Pirellulales; family Pirellulaceae; genus Stieleria; species Stieleria sp. The sequence continues at coordinate 8,161 of NZ_JBFHKV010000304.1, forward strand.
TGGGAACCAAATTGAACTCAGAGGACCACGAAGCGATTCCGGCACCGACAGCCGGTACGTGGTCACTCAGTATTTTGACGGCTTGAATCAATTGATCGGTGTGACCGAACCCGCGGATCCAAACTCCGGATCGACCA
>NZ_JBFHKV010000305.1:0-8283 GCF_041595215.1 Stieleria sp.
GCATGAGAGTCCCGGTAATGGTGACTCCGGTGCCAAGACTCGAACGATTCCACGTCATCCCAGTACGTCATCAACCAGAACTTCTCGGGTTCGTCGACGGGGCTGATCACCTCCATCTTTCGGAAACCCGGAGCCCGGTCGACCAAATGAGGCCTGTTTTGAAATGCTTGCCGCACTTCTTCATCTTTGTCGTTTGCGACGACGAATTGGCTAATGACTACGTGCATCGTTCCTGTTACCCCTCTCTCTTGCAGTCACGGTACGGACAGGTCAACCGTCACCACGATTGATGCAGAAGTGGTGATTCTGCTGAAACCTATCGAATGAAATTGGTTCCAGGTTACCACGTTCGGCCTCGCGCGCCGCTCCTTCCTGAGGTGCTCCATGACGCGGCATTGCGTTCCCCGCTCAGTCAAACCCAAGCGTTCGCAGGAACCGCTGGCCGAAGCGTCCGTAGTCTTGGCCGTCGACGTCGCCGTCTCCGTCGCTGTCCAGGGCATCGTTGAACCCGGTTTGACCTTCGTTTTTCAAGAACGTCAATCCGAATCGTCCGTAGTCCTGGCCGTCGACGTCGCGGTCACCGTCGCTATCCCCGAACAAGCGAAAGAACCCGTCGGCGGCTTCTTCGCCGAGTTGATACAGGCCTCCGTCGACGCCATCGCCGTCGGCATCGAAGTTCAGACCGCCGACCGTCGACCGAACCTTGTCGCCGTCGATCGTCAATTGATAATTCCCGTCGATCAGGGATCCGCCGGCCTCGGTGTAGATGCCGGCAAACGTCAACGTCGCGGTCGTCTTTCCACCGCTGTGGTCGAGCGTAACGGTGAAATCCACGTCGCCACCGAGATCCCGATGACGGACCGCAAACGCCCCCGGATCGACGTCGACCTGCGTGTCAAACGCGATCGAAAGCGACGAAAGCAGCGAACGCTGTTGCGAACCGCCGGCCAGATCGATCGGTGCCATTTCAAGCCGATCGACGACGTCCAGACGAACCGCTTTCTCCAGTGTCAGTCCCGTCGTGTCGGTCACACTCAACCGGATCCGATACTCCGCTTGTGCCTCATAATCGACGACCTGACCTTGCTTGAGAAACAGTTGATTTCCGACCACGTTGAATTTGGAATTGTCTGCGTCATCGATTCCTGAGACCAAGGCATAGGAATGTCCGGTAGGCGTGTCGCTGTCGACCGTCGACAGCTGTGCGATGAGCGTGTCAGACGCGGTGGTATCCAGATTTTCAACGATTTCGGTAGCCGAAAGCGTGAGGTCGCCCGGCGCGATCGGATCGTAAACGCTGCCGAAGTTAATTCCGTCAAGGGTTTGTCCGGAGGCGACGGTGACCGACTGGAAGACGGTTGCTTCGGTGAGTTGATCGATGCTGACCGAGTAGAGGTTCCCGCCCGCCGTCGTGGGCGAGGTCAGGTTGTTCGCGGCGGAATTGAAGGTCACGGTGGAACCGTCGTTGGAGATTCGGACCCAATCGGTGCGACCGTTGCCGGCTCCCCCGGAGATCGATCGACTGAGCAACATCACCCTGTCATTGGCAACGTCGTACAAAAACGCATCGCTGCCTCCATCGGTATCATCGTCGGTCAGGTTGCTGGCCCAAGAGTTGAACACCACCCACCGCCCGTCGCCGCTGATTGTCGGCAGGACGGCAGATTGATTGGGTCCGAATCCGTCTCGGTCGCGTCCGATCATCCGTAGTTCGCCTGTCGTTCGGTCTTTCAGATAGACTTGCGTGCCGACGGCGCCGGGGACATTGTCCAGCGTTGTTGCATTGGAGTGGAAGACGACGTACCGACCGTCATCGGAAATGCTGACGTTGTGAACGTTGGCGTCACTTTGAACGCCGCTGGCCGTGACGCTGACGCGTTCGGTGATGCCCGTGTCTCGGTCCAGTACAAACGCGTCGGAAACGCCGTTGGTATCGCCGGCGACCAGATTGTCGGCCCAACTCCAATAGGCGACAAAACGGCCGTCGGCGCTGAGGTGGCTGTTGTGCGTGTTCCCGCCGCTGGCCTGACTGCCGTCGGGGGCCAGATTGATCCGCTCGGTCGTTCCCTGCTGAAGATCGCGGAGGAACAGATCAAACACGCCATTGGTATCGCCGGGAACGAGATCAGTTGCATTGGACCAAAACGTGACATAGCGCCCATCGTCACTGAATCCCGGGCTGTAGCTGTAACTGTTTGCCGTCGAACTTCCGGTCGAAAGGCTCGGATCGACGGCGCTGATCAAGGTTGTCGTGCCGAGCTGTCGGTCACGGACAAAGATGTCCAGCGTGTCGTTGTTGTCGTTGGCCACAAAGTTTGTCGAATAGGACCAGAACACGACGTATCGTCCGTCGGCACTCACGACCGGATGCAAGCTCCGTCCGTTGCTGGCCGCTTCGTCACTGGAGACCGTGATCAGTTCTAACTGACCGGCTGCCGTGTCCAGAACGTAGATGTCCGCTCCGGTATAGGTGTCTTCGGCCAGCAGCGTGTTGTACGTCGAAAATGCGATGAACGCTCCGCCGTCGCTGATCGACGAATCATAAAAAGGATTCGTTCCGGTGTTCTCGCCCGCGACATACCCGTTGGCAACCACATGTTGAACATCAAACGTTTCTGCGAACGGATATGTCGGTCGCCAGCCGATCGGCAAGACTTGGACCACATCGTGGATTCCCGGAGTCACATCATCGAATCGATAGCGACCGGTTTCGTCGATTCCCGTGGTCGCCGGATCGTCAGAGGCTGTCACGACGAATGGCTCGCCTGAGTCAAGCTGGCCGTTGCGGTTCTCATCTAAAAACAAGGTCCGACCGGCTAGCCGGCTCTCACCGCTGTCCATCGCGCCGTCGGCATTCGAATCATCCCACAACACGCCTCCGATGGACGCCGGCCCGTCGACTTGTTGAAAGAAATTTAGCTCGGAATGATCGACACCGGGTGCCGCGCGGACGACGTGCTCGCTCGACGCGACCGATGCGGCGCCGATTCCATACGGAGCTTGGACTGTCGCCACGTTGCGGATGAATCCCTCCAGTAACGATTCCACACGAATCTGCCCACCATAAGCCCGGTAGATTTCGCCCTCCGCTCCGGAGAGCCCCGTGGTCCCGAGATTGGTCGCAATTCGCGGTTCATAGAGACCTGTCGCGGGATCAAGAATGATTGTGCCGCCGCCGGAATGCAAACGCGTCATCAAACGTGTGACGTCGGACGTCTCGCCTAAATTGTCTTGGAAATTGACTCCCAATGGAACGGACGGATTGACGGCGTTCACGTCGATCGTCTCGACCACCTGCATCGTGTCGACGTCGATTTTGTACAGCAAATTGCTCGATGCATCGATCGCGTACACTCGGTCGTCGATCGCCGCCAGCCCTCCGTACTCACCCGTGGGAAGCGGGATCGAGTTGAGTGTCTGTCCGTCATCGGGATCAAGTTTCCAGAGCGTCGAATTTGCCGAATAGAACAGCCCCGAATCGTCGAGCGCCAAACCGGCTAGCGTCGTGCTCGTGCCGGGAGCTGGGAATTCACGAAGCAGTTGGCCGGTGATCGGATCGTATTTTCGAATCGTCGAAACACCTTGATCAACATCCAGCGAATAGAGCGAGACGGCGTCCCTATCGGTCAGTACTTCTAAACTGACCGGTTGATCCACTCGCACGGTGTAGTCACCTGGCGTGAGCCCTTGGAACGAATAGGATCCATCAGCTGCGGAGAGCGTTTCGGGTTCGCCGCTGTCGAATCGACCGTTACGATTGGAATCGATATAAACACGGACTCCGATCGCAGCGGTTTCGCCACCATCAGCCGCGCGATTCTTGTTGAAATCATCCAGCACCGTTCCAGAGATCGTCGACGTCGTGGAACGGTGCCCCAAATCAATTCCCGCCGCGCCGGCGGCGGAGGTGACAGTCGCGACGATCCCCGAGTCGACGAATGATCCACCGCCCAACCCCGATGTCGCGGGATTACCGAGGGTGCGGAGCAGATTGTACTGGCTGTCATAAACATCCAAGTTGCCTTGGCTGCCCGAAGACCTCACGAACAACTCGCCCCCCACGGCCGCCGCACTCCAATCGCCGTCATCGGTCCGCGGCAAATCGATCACGGACGTCATCCGCGCCGTCAAGGGATCGATCACAAAGACACGCGAGTCGACATTGGAAAAGGCCAAAATCGACTGGCCGTCCGGCGATTCGCTCAGCGAGAGCGACAATTGTGGCAATCCGTTGAGTTCATTGGCCGGGTCGATGTAGCGAGAGATCGGCATCGCCCCGTAGTATTCGTTCGTGTCCGCGTCGAAACGCAGCAACTGCATCGGCATCCCACCGCCGTTGGTCAACAGATAGATCGTGCCATCGATGACAACGGGACCTTGCGAGAACACCGACGTGGACCCATTGCCCGGCAGCGGCGTTTGATCGAGCAGACGGCCATCGAGAGCAACTTCGAACAGCAGGTCCAGGTTGTTATCCACGACGATCAACCGCTTCCCATCGAATGCGGCGGTGTACGGCAAGTCAACGGGGATCGTCGTGTCGATCGAACTCAATCGGTCTCCCGTCAGGGGATTGAGTTCACGGATTTGCAGAAAGTAGCCCGTCGGACTTCCTGCATTGCTGACTCGTGCGACGCCGAACAGACGATCGGTGACACTGCTGATCGTGGTCGGCCGAAAATGATCGGGTGACTCGGCACGAACCAGGTGCCGTCCCAGGGGGACGCCGGCAAACAGGTACGTCCCGTCGGCGGCGCTGACGGTTTGGGGCTCCCCAGGATCGGCAAACCCGTTGGCGTTTTCATCGAGAAAGACGGTGATGCCGGCCAACGGTGCTTCACCAGCGTCTCGTATCCCATTGTCATTGTCGTCAACGAACTGAACGCCGCTGATCGTGCCGGCCGCGGGTTGGTTTCCGAAATCGACGTCGGTGACGGAATCGTTTTGCGCCACCCAGACGGTGTGCTCGGCGGGCAGGTCGACGTCGGCTCCATAATCGCTGACCGTGCCTGAGATCGCAGAATAAAGATTGCGATAGGTGACAGCCCCCGGAACGTTGTAGGGCTCGGTGGACGTCGTCGCGATCGTGCGCAGCGAGGTGCCATAGGTTGCGTAGGTGAACGATTCGCCTCCGGCAGCAGCCAGGTAGGCGGTCCAAGGAAAACCGTGCGTCGGCGTGTGCGGGATGATCAGCCCCGTACGGAAGTCGACGTTGTACGTTCCCGAACGCATCTCGAGGAGAAAACTCTCACGATCGACCGCGGCTCCCTGCGTCGAAATCACGTACCCCAGTCCGGTGATGTTGTTGATCGCATGAATGTCCAGTTGTGCGATCACCCGGCGCCGCTGAAGGTCAAATTGCTCGATGCCAACGCCGCCCTGCTGGGTCATGTAGGCGACGCCTTCACGGATTTCGATCGCGTCTTTCAACCCCGGCGTGGTCGGTATTGTTTCCAAGACTTCACCGCTGTCCGGATCGATTCGGAACAATTGATTTGACTTGGCCAAATACAGATCGCCTTCATAGATCGTCATTCCGGCGTGGGTTTCGACGGATCCGGGTGAAGGGAATTGGTTCAACACCGCTCCCGATGTGGTGTCGATTTCATAGATCGTTGAAACACCGGCGTCGGTCGCCTGAGTGAACAGTCTGGTGATCGGGTCCGCGACGGCAAATCCGTCGTGGTCGGCCGGTGACACCTGCCGAACGGTATAGCGATCGGGGACCAAGCCCACGATCGTGTAGTCGCCGTTTATATCACTGACCGCCGAGGGTTCGCCGGAATCGAATTGCCTGTTTCCGTCCAGGTCGACATACACCGTCACGTCAGCCAGCGCCGGTTCGCCCGCATCGATTGTCCCGCTGACGTCCAAATCCTTGGCAACATTGCCGCTGATCGATGCCAGTTCGGCGTGGTGAAAATGATTGACATCGGCGACTGATTCACGCTCTGCCAGCGTGACAACAACCCCATTGTCGCGATACAGCCCAGCCGCGAGCCCCTGCTGTGCCGGGAATCCATTCAGCGATCGATTGACACCGCCGGAATTGTTGTAAACGATGATCTGACCGTCGGTGTTGGTAAACGGCACCGGGTAGGCCACGAACACTTCGTCGCCGATCCGCGCCATCCCGCGTTCCGTATCCTGGGTATTGAAATCGTTGACTAATTCGGCGGTCTGCGAGAACGGGTCGATCTGCAGCCAATGGTTCAGGAACGGCGCAGAGGCGCTCACGCCGACGATGAGGTTCCGACCGTCGGCTGAAGTCGTGCTGGCACGCTGCAGGGAAAGCGTGACACCCGGCGTCGCCGGTGGATTGGTCAACGTGATCAGGCCAATCCGTTCCCAGTCGCCGGCCGAAGCGTAATTGGCGCCCAAACCATCGGGATACAGATCCGACCGCCACAATTCCATGTTGTCGGTCGTCGAGCCGGCAACGACAAACAAGAATCCGCCGATCATCACGGGAGACGACACATCGAAGATCGCGTAGGGTGCCCCGGTCAACGCCCTAGGCAACGAGAACTCCTGGACCTGCGTTCCATCGAACGCCAGCTGAACCAGCCGATGAGAATCATTGTTGACCAAGACCAGATTCTGCCCATCAAACGTCAACGACGTCTCTGTCGTGACCGGTTGATTGACGGTGAATTCGCCCAACACGTTGCCGCTGGCCGGATCGATTTCACTCAGCACCAGTTGTGTGGGGCTGGGCAATTGGGAATGCAAATTCGATATGCCGAACAATCGATCTCGTGATGGATACGAATCGCTGGGGCGATAATGCTCCGGCGAAAGCGCGCGAACGGTGAACGTTCCCGGTTGCGCCCCAGCGAGCACGTACTCGCCGCCCGATCCTGAAGTCGTCTGCGGCTCTCCGGGATCGGGAAAACCGTTGTTGTTGAAATCGGCAAACACCGTGACGCCGCTCAACGGGGGTTCGCCCGCGTCGCGCACTCCGTTGTCATTGAAGTCATCGAACTGCGTGCCTGTGATCTGGTAACCGAGATAGCGTGCGCCGAAATCCAGATCCGAGATCAGCTGATTCAATGCCACCGCGACTTCATGTGCCGGGCTCGTCGCTTCGTGCAAAGGCGGCAAATCCGCGCGCACGACGAGGCTTCCCGGAACGACATGCAGAAATTCGTAACGTCCGTCCGCGGCGGTGAACCGAGACGGTTCATCCACATCACGGCTGCCGTTGTCGTTGAGGTCCAGATAGACCGTCGCTCCAGACACCCCGGCTTCTCCGGCGTCCCGGATACCGTCGCGATCGACGTCGTCAAAGACGATGCCGGAAAGCGTGGTGTCATTGGTTGCCAGTGCGAAGCTGACGTCCGCGGCATCGGTGCTGGCGGTAAAGGAGACGGACACGGGGTTCGGGCTGGTGCTCAGGTATCCCACGGGCTCCGACGCATAGACCACATGCGTTCCCAGGTTGAGCGTCGTGAACTCAAACATTCCGGCTTCATCGATCGACGTCGTTGCGGGATCGTCGGCCAAGGTTTGCATCGTCGGTTCGCCCGTATCCCACTGACCGTTTTGGTTCTCATCCAGGAACACCGTCCAGTCGGCCAACCCCGATTCACCGGCCGAGCGAATGCCGTCTCCATCGGTGTCGCCGAAAACCGCCCCGCTGATTCGCGTCAAATTCGGAGTGGTTCCGAAATTGGCGATCTCCACCGACGTCCCACCGGCGATCGTGCGGTCGAGGAATGTGGGCGAGGTCGAAAAGAACTCCGGACGGCCGACCAGCTGCACCCGGTGCGTTTGAAACTCGAGCGGCGAAAACGAATACCGTCCGGTCTCGTCTTCGGCGGTTAGTGGATCATCGGCCGACGTCACGGTCGTGCGTTCGCCCGCATCGAGTTGGTCGTTGCCGTTGTCATCGATGTACAGCGTCCATCCGGCCAAACCAGGCTCGCCCGCGTCCAACACCCCGTCTCGGTTCAAATCGTCGTAAACCAGCCCGTTGATCGCCGCCAAGTTTGGAATGACTCCCAAATCGGCAACCGCCTCGGTCGTCGATAATTCCAGTGTGACGGACGTAAAGTTGTTGATGTCATCGATCCAACGCACATCGGGCCGGACACGCAAAATGTACTGGCCCAGGTCCAGGCTACCGAAGCGGTAGAATCCCCCTTCATCCACACCAGGGGTCTGCGGATCATCGCTGGCGGCGGTGCCGACCGGTTCGTTGGCATCACGTTGCCCGTCGTTATCCAAATCCAAATAGACTCCCGCGGCGGGCACACCCGTTTCACCCGGATCGCGGACGCC
>NZ_JBFHKV010000306.1:0-8281 GCF_041595215.1 Stieleria sp.
ATCCTGGGAGGCACCCAGTCGGTCGCAATGATGCGAACCTTCGGTGCCGATAACGCCGACTTCACCGCCGCTGGCTATGAACTGTTTCGAATTCAGATTAGCGAACTGACTTCGGGGCTGTCCTTGAACGACGTCAGCATCCGAAGTAATTCGGCCAGCGGTGATCAAGCAACTGACGGCGGAGGAGGCATTTACAACGCGGGGGGGACGGTCAACATCGACGGAGGCGACATCTCCGGAAATGCGGCGATCGGCGGCTCGGCCAGCGGGGGCGGCATTTTTAACTCCGGCACATTGACGGTCCAGTCGGCGAGCATCTCGAGCAACACGGCCAATCGCGCCGGTGGCGGTATCGAATCGACGGCCGGCAGTTCGACGGCACTGACCGGTGTCAACTTGGATGACAACACCGCTGGACCGGCCGGAATGGCTGCACCAGGCAACGGCGGCGGACTTCACATCACCGGCAACGCCGATGCAACCATCACCGGCGGAACCGTCTCCGGAAACTTCGCGGCGTCTGAAGGTGGTGGCTTGTGGAACGGATCGGGCACATTGACCATCGACGGAAACACCGCGATCGCCGACAACATCGCGGCAGGATCACAAGTCGATCAAGGTGGCGGCGGGATCTTCAACGCCGGCGGTACCGTTCAAGTTTCTGACGCGACGATCGCCGACAATGTGGCCGCAGGTGCAACCACGTTCGCGCTCAGTGGTAGCCAAGAAGTGCCACCGGTGAACACGACGGCGTTCGGCGAGGCAAATCTCGTTTTTGACGCCGAAAGTGAATCGTTCCGTTTGGATCTGTTCGTCAGCGGAATTGAGTTGACCGACGAATCCGATTTGCCACAACTGACCGGCGCGCACATCCACTTGCAAGCATCGGGCGCCAACGGCCCGGTGATCGTCAACTTGGGAACCGATCAATGGATCAGCGAAGAGACGGGGATCCGCTTGCGTTTGGATGATGTTGCTTTTCCGAACCAGAACATCGCCGCACTGCTGGCCGCTGGCGCCTACATCAACGTTCATAGCAGCGCGAATCCGTCGGGCGAAGTCCGAGGACAAATTGTTTTCCCCACGCCAATGGGCAGTGGCGGAGGCGTGCTCAACGATGGCGGCTCGGTTTCAATTACCGACAGCACCATTTCGGGGAATGTGGCGTCTCGCGCCGGCGGCGGAATCGAAGCCACCCCGGGCAGCGTGACGACACTGATCGGCGTCAACTTGGACGACAACATCGCTGGGCCGGCCGGACTGGCCACACCGGGCAACGGCGGCGGACTTCACATCACCGGGGATGCCGATGCAACCATCACCGGCGGTTCCGTATCCGGAAACGTTGCGGCATCTGAAGGTGGCGGCTTGTGGAACGGATCAGGCACAATGTCGGTCGAGGGTACCTCTATCATCGGGAATGTGGCCCAGGGAAGTGCGAGTCACGATGGTGGCGGCGGCATTTTCAACAACGGCGGAGACCTGTTGATTTCCGACACGACAATCAGCGGCAACCTCGCCGACGGTGAAAGTGGCTCGGGCGGCGGATTGTTCAACCTTGCCGGCAACGTCACTGTCAGCAATTCGTCATTCGAATTCAACGGAGCCAATCGAGCCGGAGGTGGTATCGAGATCGTTGACGGAACGGTCACGCTGACCGACTCCCACTTGATCAACAACGACGTCGATGGCACTGCAACCAACGGCAGTCCGAGCCCGGGCAACGGCGGAGGGCTGCACGTGACCGGTGTTGCCGACGTCACCCTGACCGGCGGAACGGTCTTTGGCAACGTAGCTGCCAGCGAAGGCGGTGGGTTATGGAATCAGGCCGGCAGCACGCTGACGGTCGACGGAACGCTCGTCTCCGGCAATTCGGCGTTCGGTGACGATGCGGACAACGGAGGCGGTGGACTGTTCAACAACGGCGGCACCCTCGTGTTACGCAATGCGACCGTGTCGGAGAACTTTGCCGACGGAGAAAACGGGTCCGGTGGCGGGATTTTGAATGTCAGCGGCGGAACGGTGTCGATCACCGATTCGTCGATCACCGGAAACGTCGCCAGCCGCGCCGGCGGCGGGATCGAAGACGCTTCCGAAGCCGGTGGCGATTCGGTCGATGGCCCCAGTCTGACGTTAAACAACGTGATCTTAGAAGGCAATAACGCCGGCGTCTTGGACGATGGATTCGGCGGTGGTTCGCTCTTCGCCTCGCCCGGCAACGGTGGTGGGATTCACATCACCGGCAGCGCGGATGTCTTGATCATCGGTGGTCGGGTCGAACGAAACATTGCCGCCCGCGAGGGTGGTGGACTGTGGAACGGCAGCGGAACGATGACGATCGACGGCACGTCAATCGCTGAAAACACCGCCAGCGGCGATTCATCGGACGATGGCGGCGGGGGTATTTTCAACAACGGCGGTGACCTGGTCATCACGGCGGCAACCATCGTCGGAAACGTTGCTGATGGAACCGCCGGGTCGGGCGGCGGAATTCTGAACGCCGGCGGCGAGCTTCGATTGGAAAATTTGGTCCTCAGCGGCAACGTCGCCAACCGTGCCGGCGGCGGCATCGAGCAATCCGGTGACAGTGCATTTCTCGAACTACTTGACGTCACCTTCGAGTCCAATGTGGCAGGCCCCGCCGGATCCGCTTCCCCGGGCAACGGCGGTGGGCTTCACATCGGAGACGCGGGCAATGGCTTTATTCGACGAGGCGTCTTTACCGGCAACACGGCCGCGCGAGACGGCGGTGGAATCTGGAACGGTGCGGGATCGCTGACCGTGATCGATACGTTGATCAATCAAAACATTGCGATGGGCGACCAACCCGGTCAAGGCGGCGGCGGCATTTACAACCTCGGAACGTTGACGTTCACTCGCGGCGAGATCTTGGACAATGAGGCCATCGTCGGCCTGGGTAACGGCGGCGGCATTCTCAATGCCCCGTTCGCCAACGGCTCCATCGGCGAATCAACCATCAACGAAAATGCCGCGGCGCGTGCCGGTGGTGCGATCGAAAACTTCGGCAACCTGTTGATCGGCAATTCAACTCTGGCAGAAAACTCAGCCGGTATCAACGGCGGGGCTCTGCACATTTCGGGATTTGGGATCGCGATCTTCACCGGTTCAACCATCCGCGATAACTCTGCCGTCCAAGAAGGCGGCGGTCTGTGGAACAGTGCCGATGGGTTGATCGCTGTTCAAACGTCTTTGGTTGCCGGGAACACCGCAACCGATGGCGGCGGTCTATTCAACGACGGCACCGATGGTGATATCCGCTTGGTCAACTCGACCGTTTCGGGCAATGTCGCCAGCGGAATGGGCGGCGGGATCCGAAGCGAAGGGGGCGAAGTGCTGTTGACCAGCGTGACGATCGCCGACAACGTCGCCGCCGAGGGTGGTGGAGTCGACATCGCCTCGGGAACGACAACGTTGTCCTCGTCAATCATCGGCGATAACTCGGCGACGACGGCGCCCGACATCCGTGGCCAAATTCTCAGCGAAGGATTTAATGTCATCGGCAATACCGACGGAGCAGTTCTGGTCGCTACCGACGCGAGCGACCGCTTGAACGTCGACCCGGGACTTGACATCTTGGCCGACAACGGCGGCAGGACATTGACGCACGCGTTGCTCGCCGACAGCCCGGCGATCAACAACGGCAACCCGGACGGGGTCCCGGCGGACCAACGGCTTACCTCGCGACCACAAGGCCCGGGGACGGACAGTGGAGCGTACGAGTCTGACCTGGTCGGCGGGCCGTTTCCGAGCAGCCCCCTCGCCGCGGACGTCAACGGTGACGGCGTCGCCACGCCCCTGGACGCCCTTCGCGTCATCAATTTTCTCGCCCTCGAATCAGATCCGTCTGCGGCCTCGGCCGAAAGCGAACGAATCTTGGCTGGCGACGTGCTGCGGATGGACGTCAACGGAGACGATCGCATCACGCCGCTCGACGCCTTGATGGTCATCAACCACTTGGCTCGACAAAACCCGTCGGAACTCAACGCGGAGCTTCCGCCCGGCACATCGGACGCTATCGACGTGATCGCCCTGGAAGAGATACGTCGGCGCCGTGATGAAATCGACGAACTGCTCCTTGAACAGTTAGCGGTCGACACGGTCGCCAAGTGAATGCGTTATTCAATTGACACTCCGCTGAGCTCTGATCCCTCCCACTCTTTTGATACCCCGTATGAAGGATAATTTGATGAAGTTAATTCAGTCTGCATTGATCGGCTGCATGTTGCCGCTGATTGCCATTCCCACGTCGGCTGTTGCTGCCGACCATCTTGATTCTCCCGCAGTGCAAACAGACGGACGTTTGGATGTCAATGACATCTATGCGTTTCAATCGCCCGAAAACGCCAATAACGTTGTGCTGATTGCAACCGTGAATCCCGCAGCCGGCGTGTTTAGCCCGACGGATTTCAGTTCGCGAGGCAACTATGTTTTCAAGATCGACAACGACGGCGATGCGGTTGCCGATGAGATCTATTCGTTTACCTTCAGTCGGACACGACGCGGCGTGCAACGCTTCCTCGTGCGACGCAACGGATGCTTCTACGCGTCCGGACGAACGGGGCGGACGGTCAAAGCAAGAGGCGGTGCGAAGATCCATGCCGACCTTTTTGAAGACCCTTTCTTCTTCGACCTGCAAGGTTTTCAGGATAACTTCCAGTTTACCGGTGATGATTTTTTTGCCGGGCTGAATGTGTCCGCGATCGTGATGGAAGTGCCCCGATCGGATCTCGGGGCCGACAACATTGGCTTTTGGGTCGAAACGACCGATCAAGGACAACCGTTTGACCGAATGGGACGTCCGGCGATCAATACCGTACTGATTCCTTCGGCAAAGAAGGATTTGTTCAACGTCAGCCTACCCGTGAACGACCCCGCAAATTTCGGAAACGACGTCGCCACGACGATTGCAACATTGAACGGCGGCGACACAGCGACCGCAAACGTACTCGCCGGCATCTTGCTCCCCGATGTGTTGACCGTCGACACATCCAGCACCGCGGGCTTCCTTAACGGGCGGCAACTCGCCAACGATGTCATCGATGCCGAATTGAACCTGCTGACCAATGGGGCCGTGACAGGCGACGGCGTCGACATGAACGATGCCGTCTTCCCCGCCGGGTTCCCCTACCTTGCTGCACCGAATTGATTCGATGCGTTGCACCGCCGAAGCCAGTCAAACTTGTGTTGGACCGACTGGCTTCGGCCGAACGTTACGTCCCTGTGACTCACACCTCCGTCGATTGAGAAAAACCATGCGGTCATTTGTTGTCCCGGCAATACTCTGCCTCGGCTGTTTAGCTGGTGCGTCGAACATTTCGGCCCATGATCCGATCCAGAACCCACACACTCATCATGATCATGATCATGATCGCGGAACATACGGCACGATGATGCCGACGGAGAAAGCGATTGCGATGTTCCGCAGCCGAATTCGCGACGACTCGGATTATCAGAATCGCACGATCCTCGGTCGACTTCTCTTGCGTCAGGCTCAAGAAACAGGCGAATTGTCGCTCTACTCGGATGCCGAACGTGTTCTCCGAGAGGCTCATGCGATCAGCCCCGAACATACCGCGACACGACTTCATCTGGCCGATGCACTTTGTGCACGCCATGAATTTAATGAAGCCATCCGGCTGGTCAGCCCGGTGCTCGAGCGTGACAAAGACAATCTCTCGGCAATCGCGTCACTCGGTGACGCATCGTTGAATATCGGCGATATCGAGGCTGCCGAGCAATACTATGCTCGCCTGTCTGAACTTTCGCAGGCCCCTGCCGTGTCGGCGCGACTTGCACATTGCGACGAGTTGCGCGGCAAAATTGACTCCGCGATCAGCAATCTGAACAATGCAATCGATCAATCAGCCCGATATGATTTGCCAGACTCTGAGCGGGCTTGGTACATGTGGCGTCTTGGAACGATTTACTGGTCACAGGGTGATTGGGCATCCGCCAAAGCATCCTTCAAAAAGACGATCGAAATTGTCCCCGATCATGTCGACGCCGTGATCGGTCTCGCCCAGACATTAGCGGCAACAAGAGATGATGACGACGCGATCCACCGGTTGACAGAGGTCGTCGACCGAACTGCGGATCCGCCAGCCATGGCGTTGTTAGCCGATCTGTTGCTGCTAAACGGAGACGACAAACAGGCGAGAGTCTGGTTGGACAAAGCCGACCGCGCGATGGCGGAAGAAGCCAAGGTCGCCGCCGCTGCGCACTACCGTGAATACGCGAACTTCCTGTCCGATCACGCGACGAGACCCGAGCAGGCCCTTGAGCTGGCGAGGAAAGATTTCAAACGTCGTCCCGATGTCTACTCTCATGACGCTTTAGCTTGGGCACTCTACCACAACAAGGAATATCGGCTGGCCAAAGACATGATCGAACATGCTCTGGCCCTTGGAACACGCGACGCGAAACTGCACTTTCATGCGTCACTGATCAAGGCGGCCCTCGGCAATCAAGCGGCCGCAAATCAACACCTGCAAACGTCCCGTTCGATCAATCCGATGATCGCCCAATGGTCCAATCGAGTCCTCGCATTGACCGGCTCATCGTTGGCCCCGGCGACCGAACCAGTAAATCACAACAATCAAACCGACGAGAATGAGACCGATGAATCTTAGAAATCTGCACATCGTTATTGCACTTTTCCTGCTGGTGCTACCAAAAACCGTTGATGCGGCCCTGATCAGCGAATTCGAACCCAATCCAGCTGGTTTTGACAGCGAGCTGCAGTTCGTCGAGTTCAGTGGGGTCATGGGCAGTTCCTTCTCCGGCGTGTTACTGGGAATCGGCGGCGAAACGGGTCGCATCGGCCGGATCGACTACGCGGCAAACGTTTCCGGGGTCTTCGACGCCAATGGACTCCTAACCGCTCAGGTCGGCGACCTCTTTGCCCCGACGTTGACCGTTGTCCTTGCCGAATCGTTCAGCGGAATCGTCGGACAATCAGACATTGACCTCGATGACGATGGTGTTGCAGACAACCTTTCGATCGTGGGGGGGATCCACGACGCAATCGGAATTCCCGACAACCTCGCGGGCGAGAGTTTTTTGTACGGTTCTCAGCTCGGCGGACAGAACTTTGGGTTCACCGGCGACGAACCCGAATTGGTTTTCCGAGATGCCAGCGTCGGACAGTGGTACGCCATCAATGATGTCAACGGATCCGACGTGTTTGGAATCGACGGTCAGAAAATCGCGAATCAAGGTGCGTTCAACCGCAACCCGTTTCAGCCGAGTTTTGGCCAGACAAATCCATCCATCACGGCGATCCCAGAACCCAGTCTGACACTGATCACATCCTTGTCGCTAAGCTACTTTTGCCTCGGAATTCGCCGGAGGAAACGGAATTGACAGACGCGGGTCGCGCTGCTGACAATAATTCGCAGCGTGAAGACGCTTGATTGCATGGCACGAACGAGTGTGAGAGGTTGTAATCTGACAGGCTCTGATTCCTGTCCTTATTCTCGCCGCGAAGTGCTCCGATGAATGCCCCTCTCCGTTTTTTCACCAGCCAAATCTGGTGCGTCATCGCTCTGGCTTTTGCCTCCAATCACGTCTCAGCCGAACGGCCCAACGTGTTGATGATCTTGGTCGATGACTTGAAACCGGCGCTGGGATGCTACGGCGATCCGATCGCCAAGACGCCGAACCTGGACGCGCTCGCCGGGCGGGGCATGCGGTTCGATGCGGCTTATTGCAACCAAGCCGTCTGCGCCCCATCGCGATTCACCCTGATGCTCGGCTCACACTCGACTTCGACCGGACTGTACGGACTGGGCAGCCAGCTGCGACAAGTGATGCCCGACGCGATCACGCTGCCGCAACACTTTGCCGCGCACGGCTACCGCACCGAATCGCTGGGCAAGATTTTCCACATCGGTCACGGCAACCATGGCGATCCCGAATCGTTTTCCGTGCCGCACTTTAAAGAAAAAGTGATCGAGTACGTTGATCCGGAAAGCACCGACGGCGGACAACTGACGCGTGAAGAAGCGTATTTCACCAATCAACAGCTCGACCGAATCAAGTCGCTGCCCCGCGGCGCGGCCTATGAATCGCCGATCGCCGACGACGAAGCCTACGCCGATGGGCGCGTGGCGGCCGAAACGATTCGTCGACTGCATGCAGCCAAACAACGACGCGACACAGAAGGAACACCGTTCTTCATCGCCGCCGGTTTCGCCCGCCCCCACCTGCCCTTCTCGGCTCCCAAGAAATACTGGGACTTGTTTGATCCGAACAGCCTGCC
>NZ_JBFHKV010000307.1:0-8275 GCF_041595215.1 Stieleria sp.
CAAACGAATATCAGCCGTTTGGCGCGAGCCTACGGGCCCTGCGCTGGTCAAAACTTTGTCGATTGAGCGGTATTGGGCGCGAGCCCTCCGGTCCGTCAGCGCGTTTTCAACGCCAAAACCGGACGGCTCGCGCCGTTCCGCTAACACCAGCAGGCAACGCTGTGAAGCAGTTGTTAGCCGCAGGGCGCGAGCCCTCCGGTCCGTCAACGCGTTTTCAACGCCAAAACCGGACGGCTCGCGCCGTTCCGCTAACACCAGCAGTGCCAGCGTCGCTGGCATGCCCCCGACGGACGTCAAATCATTGACATCACCTTCCGCATCCGTCATTATAGACATGCCGACTTAATTGTGGCGTGAGTTTCAAATTCTGTTTCTTTCGAACTCGGGGGCAAGCATGGCAACCGCAACGACGCTCGTTCTGTTACTGCTGGGGTGTCAGGTTTCAGACGCTGGAAAAGTCGCGAGCGTGAGCGACAGTGCGGACGAACGATTGGCTTACATGCAGAAGACGGGCTCGTCGTACCAGGTGACCGTTGGAGAAAAATCGAGCCGACAACCCGTGACGTTTCGCAGCAAGCCTGTGCTGCGATTCACCAACCCGGTCAGCGGCGTCGTTGACGGCGGGTTGTTCGTTTGGGAAGACAACGAAAAACGCCCCGTCGCTGCGGCGCAGATTTTTATCATTCCGCAAACCGATGATGTCTGGTTGCACGAATTCCAATCCCTTTCCACACGACCGTTGAGGTTTGAATACAACGGCCGTGCGGCGTGGGCGCCCGCCGAGGCCGGCGTCAGCTTCAAGCCGATTCCCGCCGCGGCAAAGCCCGCGGCGAGTGAGCCGGCACGTCTGCTGCAAATGCGCCAACTCGTCCGTCGCTTCTCGGCAAGCGATGATTTCGAAGGCGGTGACGAGGACCGGTTGCGGCTGATGACGACACCGATCGCACGCTACCGGGACCAGACGACGATCGACGGCGCCGTGTTCGTGTTCGCCCACGGCACCGACCCGGAATTGTTCGTGATCATCGAAGCACGCCCGCCGCAGGACGACCAGACAGCGACATCGGAAGCCACATGGCACGTGGCGTTGGCCCCCATGACCTCTTACGCCCTGCAGGCCCATTTGGACGGAAAGCCCTACTGGAGCGTTCCTCGGCGCCAAGAGCCGATTCCCGTGACCGCAACGTTCAAAAACTTCGTCTTCCCACCGAAGCACTGAGCGGCAATCCATTTGCGGACGGTTGCTCGATCGAAAGCAACGGTCTGATTGCCTGCGGCCGGCTTAACCTGCCGAGTTGTACTGCGGCGGGGGACTGGCGATGTCGATGACTTCGGCCACCGGCAGGACGAAGATTTTTCCGTCGCCGATCTGGCCCCTCGACCCGGTCAATGCGTTGCGGCTGATCACGTTGATCACCGTTTCCAATTCGTCCTCGTGCACCAACACTTCCACCGCGACCTTGCGCAACAAGTCGACCTTGTATTCGTTGCCGCGGAACAGTGCGGATTTTCCATGTTGGCGGCCATAGCCCATCGCATCACAGACGGTGATGTCATCCAACTGCAATTCGCGCAAGGCGTCACGCACGGTGGAGAGTTTGGTGGGTTGGATGATCGCGACGACGACTCGCATGATGAAACCACTCAGCGGTGTATTCTAGATCGTTGGTGAACGATTCAGCGGGACGGGGAAGGGGCGTCGGGACGCACGTCACACTCTACCACGACCGGCTGCTTTCGCCGAGCCGATTCGGCCAGAGCGTCCAAGACCGTTTGAGTTCGTAACGCCAACTGATTGAATTCGTCCAGTGGCTGCTGGCCGATCAGCGCCTGGATCATCCGTTGTTCTTGACGATCGGACGATTCGTGAGACTGAACCTCGCCGTTGGCGTCATGCACCCAAAACCGAGTCGGTCGTTCCGCCCAAGGCCGTGTGAAGTCGTCGCAGATGACCGACGCGTCACTGCCGGCAACTTCAAACCACTTTCGGGTCGCCGTATCGTAGCCGCATGAAAAGCTGGCCGTCAGATCATCGTCAAACCAAAGCATGGCATTGGTGCGCAGCGGCACACCGTTCTCTTCGATGCAATCGGCAAAAACGCGGTGGGGGCTGCGACCGGCAAAGTAACACGCCAGACCCGCGGTGTACCAACCGAGGTCCAACAAGCAGCCGCCGCCCAGCGCGGGATCCAAGCGATGCTCCCCGGATTGAAAGGGTCGATAAAACGAGACCGCGGCGGTGATGTGTCCCAACCGTCCCAGTCGCCCGCCGCTGGCGAGCGCCCGCATCTCTGCGGTGCGTCGATGGTGCAGCCAGCCGGTTGCGTCCAGCCAGCGGACGCCGTATCGCTCGCACGCTTGGGCGATCTGTTGGGCTTGGTCGGCCGAGGTCGCCAAGGGTTTTTCGCACAGGATGTGCTTGCCGGCCTCCGCCGCTCGCACGCACCACTCGGAGTGCAAAGACGGTGGCAGGGACAAGTAAACGGCATCGATGTCGTCGCGGTCGAGCAACGCTTGATAACCCTCAACTGCCGCGGGGATGCCGTATTGCGAGGCAAACCAATCCGCCCGCTCTTGCGATCGACTGGCGATCGCAGTGACGGACACCGCATCGGTCGATTGCAGATCGGCAACCAAACGACGCGTGATTCGGCCCGTGCCCATCACGCCGAAACGGGTGGGAGCGGAGTCGGTGGGAGAAGCAGTCATCGAGACTTGGAATCCGGGGTGGGATGGTTGGCGTTAGACGAGTGCGTTTACACGAGGGTGTCTAAACAGGGACGGGGATGCCGCGCAGCAGTTCCGCCATCAGCTGTTCAACGGTGTCACGGCTGGAATTGGCAGAGAAGTCATCGACGAGCACGCGGTGGGAAAGCGTGGTCACGGCTAGCGATTTGACGTCATCGGGCGTGACAAAGTCGCGTTGCTCGGTCACCGCGCGGGCCTGGCAACCGCGGTAAAAACTGAGCGCCGCACGGGTGCTGACCCCCAATCGAAACACGTCGGTTGTCCGCGTCAGTGCGACGATTTCCAGCAGGTAGTCTTGCAGCGATTCGTCGACACGCACCGAACGGACGGCCGCTTGCGCCGACACCACCTCGTCCGCCGTCACGACGCTCTTGATCGAATCGACGGGTTCGCCGGTGCGATGCGATTGCAACACCATGCGCTCACTGTCACGCTCGGGATAACCGATGCTCGTCCGCATCAAAAACCGATCCATCTGACTTTCCGGCAACACGTACGTGCCTTCGAATTCAAACGGGTTCTGGGTCGCGACGACGATAAACGGTTTCGGCAGGGGGTACGTGGTACCGTCCGCGGAGACTTGTCCGTCACTCATCGCTTCGAGCAACGCCGATTGGGTCCTCGGTGGGGCGCGATTGATTTCGTCAGCCAGGACCACGTTGGAAAAAATTGGCCCCCGGGTGAATTGAAATTCACGGGTATCGCTGCGATAAATCGAGCTGCCGGTGATGTCGCTGGGCAACAGGTCCGGGGTGAACTGAATTCGGCTGAATTCGGTATCAATACTGCCCGCCAACGCCTTGGCGGCGAGCGTTTTACCCACGCCGGGGACGTCCTCGAGCAGCAGGTGTTCCCCGGCCAGTAACGTCAACACGATCGAGCGAACCGCCTCGTTTTTCCCCAGAATGACCGTTTCCATGTTTTCCCGCAGCCGTCGAGCGGTCTCGTAAGCATGCTGCATCATCGATAAAACAAGATCGGGGAAGGGACGGCGAATCAGTGGTCGCCCATATTAACCCAGGTGTGACCGGTGGCGGAACCCACGGCCGAGAACGCTGCTGCCGAAATGATTTTTGGAGAAAAGAGCCCATGGCGGAGTCAATTGAACAGGCCCCGAACGAAAATCGCGACGATTCATCGACCGAACCCGATCGGCCCGTCGATGTGCCTGCGACCAGAAAGCCGAAATTGGTCAACGCTGCAATCGCGTTCGCCCTGGCCGTCGTGATCACGGCCGTCGCGCAATACTTTGCACCGTCGTTCGATCACCAGAACGCCAACTTGATCGGATTGGCCTGTCTGTCGCTCGCCTCGCTGTACGTTTTGTTTAGTTTCCATCGATTGGAAAGCTGGTCCGGTCACCGCTGGCGAGTCCCAACCCTGACGGTGGCCGCTGTCGCGGTTTTTTGGACGACGTTTCAATTCGATGGTTTTAGCGGCGAAATGCTTCCGCTGTTTCGCTGGCGGTTCGCCCGCGAGTCGCCACACGAATTGAGATCGGTCACGCCCGGCGCCGTCGACGTGGGCCAAACACAGAACGAGCCCCCGGCGTCCGAAACGCCGACCGAGACACCGATCACCGTCGCTGCGTCGCCCCAATTTTTGGGACCGAATCGCAACGGCGTCTATCCCGAACGCAGATTCGCCACGCCGACGTCCGAATCCCAGGTCGACGTCTTGTGGGACCAGGGAATCGGTGAAGGCTGGTCCTCCTTCGCGGTGGTCGGCGAGGATGCAATCACGCTGGAACAACGCGACGACCAGGAATGCTTGACGTGCTATCGGCTGTCCGACGGAGAGCTGGTTTGGATGCTGCAACACGCCGGGCGCCATGAGAACCCGCTCGGCGGGATCGGCCCTCGTTCGACCCCGACGATCGTGGGCGATCGAGTCTACGCGACCACGGCAACCGGGTTCTTGTGGTGCGTGGATCGATCGACCGGAGCGGTGCACTGGACCGCCAACCTGTTGGAACTGGCCGGCTGGGACGACCAAACGGCATTCGAGACCGCCGCACCCTGGGGCTATGCCTGCTCGCCGTTGCTGGTCGACGGCTTGTGTGTCACCAGCCTCGGCGGCCCCGGCGTTGATCAGCCGGTCCGATCGCTGGTGGCACTGGACGCCGAAACTGGAAATGTGGTCTGGCAGGCCGGTGACGACCAACTCAGTTACGCGTCACCGATCGTGGCGACACTCGACGGCGAACGCCAAATCGTTTCGGTCAACGAGAAAACCGTCAGCGGACATCAGATTCACGACGGATCGGTGCTGTGGACCTTTTCATGGCCCGGCTCGACCAACACCAGCGCGAATTGTTCGTCGGCGGTGACCGTCAGAGAAAACCGCGTCTTGGTCGGAAAAGGCTACGGCGGCGGCAGTGCGCTCGTCAGCGTGACCAAGGACAGTACCGGCTGGACGACGTCGGACGTGTGGCGAAGCAACCGTGTGCTGAAAACCAAGTTCAATCACACCTGTGTCGTCGGCGATGTCGGTTACGCCATCGGCAACGGCTCGCTGCAGGCGGTCAACTTGGAGGACGCGACGACGTTTTGGACGCAACCGAGACGAAGCCGCACCGGGCAGGGACAAGCCGTGCTGGCCGGTGACGTGTTGGTCGTCCAGGACGAAACGGGTGACCTGGTGTTCGTCGACGCGTCCATCGATGACTATCACGAATTGTTTCGCATGCCCGCACTGGACTCAAAGACCTGGAACATTCCCACCGTCGCGGGCCGCCACGTGCTGGTCCGAAACGACCGCCAAGCGATTTGTTTCCAATTGCCGGAGAAATGAAAAGTAACGGCAGCTTTCAGTTTGCGATTCGACCTGCCATCGCAAGCTGGAAGCTTACGCCACTGGGGTCCAGCCATGACGTCACCAACCGCATCTGCCGTCTCGTCGACGCCCTGGCTGTTTAGCCGGTCGGTCGACCTGATGACCTTCGGTGGCAGTGCGCTGCTGGCCCTGGCAATGCTCGGCGTCGGGGGTGTGTTTGGCTGGCTGCACCAAGACACGCCCAGCTGGACCTGGGTGGTCGCGATCCTGTTGATCGATGTCGCCCATGTTTACGCGACAGGCTTTCGCGTCTATTTCGATCGCGCCGAACTGGCACGACGTCCATGGTTGTACGCGTTGACGCCGGGATTCGCGTTTGCCATCAGCTGGGCGCTGTACAGCGAAAGTGTCGATGTGTTTTGGCGATGCCTGGCCTATTTGGCGGTGTTTCACTTCATCCGCCAACAATACGGCTGGGTGGCACTGTACCGCAACAAAGCCGGCGAAACGAATCGCTGGGGCCGCTGGATCGACACCGCAGCGATCTACTTGGCGACCGTGTACCCGCTGGTCTATTGGCACTGTCACTTGCCCCGAGAATTCTGGTGGTTTCGCCCCGATGACTTCGCGTCGTTTTCGCTGGACTGGTCGGCCTATCTGGCACCGTTCTACTGGTCCGCGATGGCGGCGTATTTCATCAAAGCGATCGGGTTGGCGGTGACGAAACGTCAATTCAACCCGGGCAAAGATCTGGTCGTGGCGACGACGGCATTGTGTTGGTACCTGGGAATCATCACGTTCAATTCTGATTACGCCTTCACCGTGACCAACGTGATCATCCACGGGATTCCCTACATGGTGCTGGTCTACTGGTACCACCAATCATCCACACCAACGCAATCGCGACCGCTGCCGTCGGTGGCGATGCGATTGTCGCGGTTCATCGGATTGATTTGGATCTTGGCCTACGTCGAAGAATTGGTCTGGGACCGCGGCGTTTGGCACGAGCGGTCCTGGTTGTTCGGCGCGCCGTGGAACCTGGATTCGGTCGAGACGATTCTGGTGCCGTTGCTGGCCGTTCCGCAGATCACACACTACGTACTGGACGGCTTCATTTGGAAGCGGCGAACGAGCAGGAAGTTCGCGACGTTGGCGAGCCCGACCGGGGCCGGCTGAATCCGCCACAGGCCCTACAGCGTTTCGGTGCTCGCCCAGGACGTCGGCAATCCGTCGATCGTTTGACGCAGGATCGCAAGGATGGACGCACGGTCGTCCGAACTCAAGTGGCGATACTCGTCGGAATCGTCTTGCCCGCTCAACACCCGCCACAGCCGTTCATAGACCTTCGCTTGCAGTTGCTCATCGAGCGCCGAAAATGCCGGGGAATAGATCGTGTAGCTGCAGGGAAAACGGAACAGACGCTTCTTCAGATCGAACTGTCGTAATGATTTTCCGTCAGCGGTCGTCGGGCCTTTGGCGACAAAGTCCTGCTGAAACCGATCAGAACCCTTGATCTCCGATTCCAACCTCGCTTCATCAACAAACAACAGATGGTCGACGACCAACTTGGCCGATTCATCGATCACCGTGTCCAACTGCGCCCGTTGGCCCGGTGAATCCGTCGACGTGTAGCGTGCCCGCCGCACGGCATAGTTCGCGTCGGTCAAACGATTGTGCATCTCCACCTGATGCTCCAAGACCATCAAGGCCACGATATCGCTGCCGGCGACGGGCCACCGTGAAAGGTCAAACTGGCGGCGAAGGGTGTCCGCGTTCGACTCGCCCAGCGAAACGAGTTCCTCGCCATCGAGAAACGCGTTGCCCATGTGTTTCATCGATCCGTGGTGGCCGGTCACGTACCAACCGCCCCAGCGTTCTTCGAGGGGACTGGTGTGGTCGGTCACGTACGTCTCGAGCAACAAATTAATCTTGCCATTGCTACGTGCCATCACACTCTGAACCGTGTGCACGGGGATCTTGCCGTGATCGACCGTTTTTTCATGGCAGCCCAAGCAGCGAAAGTTTTCCCGCCGCATGTACGGTCGTCGCGGAGTCATCTGGATCGTGTAGTAAACGGCACCGAGGTTGGGGTCGGCCACCGAGATCTCCAACAACGAACTGCCGCGAACCCAACCGACGTACACTTCATCCCCAAAGTAAATCGCTCGGGGGTTGGTCGGTGAAATCCGCCCGGTCTGTAAACTGGTCTTGGAAAAGACGAGTGCTTGGGACGAAATCGGAACGTCCAACTCGCTGAGGATCGATCGCAGGTAGCCGTACCCGTCTTCATAGACCAATTCCAGCTCCCCCGAATCCACTTTGTCGATCATCGCCGTGACGCGATTGTTCCCCTTGGTTTCGGTGTAATTGATCGGCGCTTCGTCCAGACGTGTTTGGGCATGGCACAGCGGCTGGGCGGCCACGAGCAACACGAAAGCGAGAAACCGCAGCTTGATGAGGTCATGCATCGGAGGTGGGATCGATTTGGACCGAAAGGGCGGGTGGGACGGCAAACCAGGGCGAGTTCACGAGCGAGTCTACGCCCCTTGGTGGGCACTCGCCAGTCTATCTTAGCGACACATCGAATGTGCGCGGACGGAAAAGGCGGCGATCACTTGGACGGGAAGCGTCCTGGAGATTCGGGGGTCGCGCACACCGGATCGGTGTGCAGATAGAGGGGTCAAAACATTGATGAATCAAAAAGATAGGAAACCTCGACGAATCCGGGCGTCACCACCCCATTTTTTGACCA
>NZ_JBFHKV010000308.1:0-8257 GCF_041595215.1 Stieleria sp.
CACAAAGCAATGTCATTTGAATTCGTTTCATTTGTTCGTACTTCGACTTCATTTTCGGGGGGGCAGCGGCTTCAACGGCCAACTCCTTCGAAGGTGGTGTTTTCGAAAGCGGGATCGGACCGGATCAGGACGGCAGTGAGTATCCCGGATCGCGCGTTGCATCCTGATGGTACTGGTTTCGCCGTCGCCCGATGATGCCGCTAAACTAGAATCTGGTCAACAACTGATTCGCTGTCGCCGAAGCTTTCTGTTTCGACACCAACACGTTGCAAGAGCGTCAGCAACAGGTCATTGAACGGGCGTTCGTCTTCGAATCGATGGAATGCGCCCTGCTTCACGCCGAGGTTCTTGCCGCCGGCGAGGATCAGCGGGTAGTTTCTGCCGACATGCGTCTTGCTGGTGCCGCTACCGTAGAGCACGATTGTGTTGTCCAGCAGGCTGCCTTCGGCCAGCGGATCAGGCGTTTCAGCCATCTTCGTCAAGAACTCCGAGAGGCGTTCGGTCAGATACTGGTCGAATTTTGCCCAGCGTTCCCAACCACCTTCGTCTCGAGCGGCGCTATGGCTGAGTTGGTGATGATGCAGCGAAAGACCTGCTGCGTAGGGAAGTTGATTGCCTCGACCGCTGCCGCCTTCAATGGCGGTTTGGTACGTCACGACTCGCGTGGAGTCGGTCAGCAGTGCCATATGGATGAGGTCGAACATTGTGCGCACGTAGTTCGTTCCCAGCTCGCGCGTCGGTTCAGCGTCCAAATCAAATGCCCCAGGATCTACTTCGGGCTTCGGGACGTTCAACCATTCATTGGCACGTTCGAGCTGCCTTTCCAAGGTTCGCGTTGCGGTGAAGTAGGCATCGAGGCGATGCCGGTCGTCTGCAGAAAGCGCGCCATTGAGGCCCGACAGTCTTGAACTCACCCGATCCAAAATGCTGCGGTCACGGGCGATCGCTCTGGCCCGCGCCTCGGCGCCGCGGGCATCGACAACAAACAAGCGGTTGAAAATCTGTTGCGGATCCGACAAGGCTGGAATCAGCGCACCATCGCGGTTGACCGAAATGGTTGCGGGACGGCCCAAGCTTCCCGTACCTCCCGACGCAGACAATGCCAGTGACGAATATCGTGTCGCGCCGTCAATCTTTTCGGCGAAGACCTGGTCGTAGCTGATCGAGTTTTTGTAGCCTTTGGACTGGTCGTCGCCGGTCAGAAACTGCGCGCTGCAGGAATGCGTGATATTCGAACGCAGATGGGGATGCGAAAAACCGGACAGGATCGAAAGTTCGCTGCGGAGTGCGGCGAGCGGTTGAAGCGTCTTTGTCATCACATAATCTGGACCGGGATGATGAGGGAACCAGTGCCAGTCGTCAAAACTTTGGTGCCCTTCCGGTGGCAGTGAAACGCCATTGGGAAAAAAGATTGTGACGAGCCGGGCTGGTCGCTGGGTCGTCGTGGCTGCTCGGGCTACCTTTGACGCTCCGAGCAACGAAGCAAGCGGGGGCAGGGCCATGCCAGCCAATCCGAGTTGCAACAACTTGCGGCGGGGGTGACGAGAAAACTGACTCATTGTCTCTCTCCAATCAGTGTTGCTGTCGGGGCATTCTTTGTCTGTAACGGAACTGCTTTGTCCCGTGCTGTGCTTTCAGGCACCGCCTGGAACGATTCACTTTGCACGATGGCTAAAACGAGCGACGGCAGCTTGTATCCAGACGTCCGGAAATGGCGATGAATCGATTCCAGCTCGGATTCGTCGCCGAGATTCGGCGCGCGGGCAAGTGCGTAAGTCATCATGTGCCAGGTCAAGGCACGCGTGAACTCGTCTTGCCGTTGGCCAACGAGGTACGAAACGAGGTCGCGTGACCCTTCAATTTCCTCGCCGCTGGGCAGGACGGTACTGCTGTCGACGGGCGAAAACGACCGGGCGGCCGTGTCCGGATTGATCACCAGGGCCGCTTCACGCCAGGCGCCGATCGCGTCGAAATGCTCCAGCGCCAATCCCCAGGGATCGATCTTGGCATGACACGCCGCACAAGCACTTTGTTGGCGATGAAGCTCGATCTTTTGCTTGAGTGTAAGCGGACCCACATCTGCCGAGGATGCGTCTAGTGCCGGAACAGATGGAGGCGGAGGCGGTGGGGGATCGTTCAACAGACGTTCCAAAATCCAAACCCCACGGTAGATCGGATTTGACTCGGCCCCGTCTGCAGTCATGGTCAAAATCGCACCCTGATGAAGCAAACCGCCACGCGTTCGATAGTCCGGCACGGCAACCGCTTGCAACTTACCGCCCGTCACCGGCGGCAACCCGTAATGGCGAGCCAAACGCTGATTGACGTACACCGTCTCCGATGCGATCAATTCGCGCGCATCTCTGGCACCGTGAAAAATCTCCTGAAACGTCGTGATTGCCTCCGAGACCATGTCCTGCCCGAGATCCTCATCATAGTGCGGATAGAATTCGGGATTGATCGCGACCAGACCGTACTTGTCCAGCCGCAACCACTCACGTGCAAACCGTTCGCTGAAACGGCGAGCGCGACGGTCACCAAGCATGCGACTGACCTCAGTGGCAAGCGTGCCAGGGTCGCTGAGCCGGTTTTGAGACGCCAATTCAAGCAGCCGATCATCTGGAGGACCGCTCCACAGGAAATACGAAAGCCGAGAGGCAAGCTGGCGACGCTCTTCTTCGGAGATCGATTGATGCTGTTCCAGTGGAATCGGCGCGGCGACATACAAGAACGGGTCGGAGATCAGCACGGTGCTGAACGTTTCTTTCAGAGCATCCTCAAAGCTGTCCCCTTCACTGCGAAATTGATCGTAGAGCGACATCATCGAGCCCAATTCTGCCGGCGAGATGGAACGGCGATAGGCACGCTGCATAAAAGCTTGCAGTGATTCCTCCGCAACCGTACGTGCGTCTGCACCCGCATTCAAATTGGCTCGTTGCGCATCGATTCGCCATAGCCTTGCGTGCATGTCCAGGCCGAACGGCACGAGATCGATTTCGATCGCATCGAGGTAAAGCTCATTCACACCGGCTTTCCGCATCGCGGCCTTGCTGACGATCGAATCCGCCAGCGTCTTCCGGTATCGCGACATGAGCCCCGACTTACCTGGGGCATAGTTGTAGCCCTCCGGAACCACGTCGAAGATCGCATCGGGATCATGCGATGCGTTGGACACCGAAAGCGTCAGCGTCGTCTCCTCGCCCTCCTCGTCCTCCTCGTCTTCAGTCGTCCCGGTGGGTATGTGGCGAAACGGGATCCGGAACGTACAGACCTGCGGCTTCTCAGGCGATGCAGTGACATCACATTCGCCTGGAATGGGCTCGGCGAACTCCATACCCAACGTGTCGCCGATGCGGAATCGAAGTCGAGGCGCCGAACCGTCATCACCCAGTTTTGCGGCGACATAGACTCTGGCGACCAATTCGCCGGCTTTGTGAAGCTGGTGGCTCTTGAATCTGGCAAATTGTTGGTGGAATTTTTGTCGATCAGACCGATTCAATTCCTCAGAGCTCAGATCGAGTGGTCCATCTGGCAACGGGAACAACGTCCGGTCCGAATAGATGGCCGGCCCGACATCCCTTGCCCGTCGTTTCTCCAACAACTCCTGCTCAGTCAACGGCTCATCGACCGAGTAGCCGCCGGCCACGCCGGGACGATATTCAACGTCTTCGAACTCGATCAGATAGTGCTCGCTGTCGGGGATGTGTCCCGCGAAAATCACGTAGTCGTCGACGCTTTGTCGCGCGATGGCAAGAAAGTATTCCAGCTCGAGCGCGGACACGCCTAGCAGGTCCGCGTCGCGCGAATACCCGTACTCGGACAAAGGTGCGGCGGGAAGATTTGTTGCGAATGGAACCTTCGCGCCGAATAGCTCTTGCAGCGTGTGCTCATATTCGGCGACGGTCAGACGCCGCATCGAAGACGATCGATTCGCCCGCCGTCGCTGAGCAACACGCTCAAACGACGCGTCAATCCATGTCACGATTTGCTGTCGTTCTTGCTCGCTGGGCTGACGCGTCTCCTCTGGCGGCGGCATCTGGTGAGCATTCAACGCATCGCGGACCGACGACCAAACCGACACGTCTTGATCAGACGACATCGCCGGATCAAGCTCATCAAAACGCAGCCCGGCTTCCTGCTTGCCCTCACCATGGCATTGACTGCAATTGCGTTTCAAGATCGGTGCAATTGTTTCGGAAAACGACGCCTGTGGTGTTTCGTTCCCCGACGACGACACAACCACTTGCTCGATCGCATCGTCGCCATAGGACATAGATCCCGGCGTCCCGGCAGAAGGAAACCAAAATGCCACAAGGACAAACACCGACACGGCGAAAAGCGTGACCGCGTGAGTAGGTTTCATTTGGCTGCGTCTCGACAATACATGGAATCGATATGCGGAGGGAAATCGCACGGGGAAAACCGACACGGGACAGGCGAGTTCCATGGCGGACCGACACAGATCGCCCCCTTGGCTGTGCGATCAGACCGCTGCCGTTCCAAAAGGCCGTTGCAAGGGCCGTTGCACTCAATGACCAGGGATCACATCCGCTTGCCTAACTCTCCATCATGCGAAGC
Source organism: Stieleria sp. (assembly GCF_041595215.1). NCBI lineage: Bacteria > Pseudomonadati > Planctomycetota > Planctomycetia > Pirellulales > Pirellulaceae > Stieleria > Stieleria sp. The sequence continues at coordinate 4,579 of NZ_JBFHKV010000308.1, forward strand.
TTGAATGGAAAACTCAGCGGAATACTCTGCGGAAAACTCGAACTCCCCGGCGTTGGAGGCGTGCCCGGGGAGGTCACGAAGATTTCCAGACAATCACCCAACGGTGGGGTCTATCAAATCCAAGGTACGCAATCGGCTTCGCAAACGCAAACAAATTCATGTGCAAAGTCACGTTTGGACGCATCGATTGACAGTCGTCGTTGACGATTGCGATCGTGGTTGGTGTCGAAGTTCTTGCGGGTGATGCTCCAATCCGTACGGGCAGCGAAATCGGGGTCGGATGCAAGAATCCAACATTTGACGGCCGCGATGCCTTCCGACGTGTTTCCGTACACCATACTTCCCACGCTACCTCTGCAACGAATTGAGATTGTTTTCCGGCTTGGTGTAGTCGACGAATTCGGTCGGATCGGTCCCATTGAGATACTCTTCGACGTTGGTGTATCCATCGCCGTCTTTATCGGATGCGTTGTCATCTGCTTGATTCGCATCCAGACCGTACGTCTTTTCCCAGTCGTCGGGCATGCCGTCTGCGTCCGTATCCCGCGGCGCTTCGGCAGACTGCAGCGTTGGCCAGCCGCCAGCATCTTCCTGTGTGGTGATGATTCCATTCTTGCCATGGGTCGCGGTACCACTGCGGACTTCTTCGATGATGCGGGTATCGATCGAATCACGCCTGGGCAACGAGCAGCCTGCATGATCAAGGACCGCAAAATAAGCTTCCCGAGGGGATTGCTGATGAATGGGCATTGCCTTCCACGCCACAGCCAACTTGTTGAAGCTCGTGCCCTTGACACCCAACCAGTTGTCGGAGGTCACGTCCGGAAAACCATCGACATAGTTGTCGGACACGTGCCAACTGCCGAAATCGCCCTCGCCCCGGGACGACGGACTCGCAATGCAATTCTTCACGTCGTCGCGGGTGGCGGGTCCGGGCTTGTAGTAGTTGGCGATCATGTTGATGGTGGAGAACTCGATGGGCGGTTTGCGGCGATCGCCTTTCTGTTGTGCTTCGCCACCGTAACAGCTCTCATACCCCCAATTGAACAACACGTTGTTTCGGTAATCGTTGTACCCACAGCCTGACGCCCAACGCGGATTCCGACTGTCGTTGTGAGTAATCAGGTTGTGATGATAGGTGCCGTGCTGGTTTCCCCAGATTCCGCCGAAACGATGCGACCCGTCTGCCTTGGCGCAGGCTTCGGAAATCATGCACCATTGAATGGTGACGTTTTCATTGTGATAAAGCGAGAACACTTCATCGCTGCTCCAACTCGCCGACACATGGTCCACAATGATATTTTTTCGGTACCGTCCTCCGATCGCGTCCCCATCATGGTCAGTCCTCACCCTGAGATAGCGAATGACGACATCATTGGCGTCGATCCCGACATTACCTTTGATCGTAATTCCATCTCCGGGAGCGGTCTGGCCTGCAATGGTGATAAAATCGTTCTTGATTTTCACGTCGCCATCAATTGTTCCTGCAACCTGAAAGACAACGATTCGTGGCCCCTTGGCATCACACGCCGCCTGAAGGCTGCCCGGACCGGTGGCGTTGAGATTGGTCACAGCAATGACCTTGCCACCTCGTCCCCCAGGCGTCGTCGATCCGTATCCCTCCGCGCCCGGAAACGCAGCGACGGCGGCGGGCCTGGAGTCATCGCCGGCCGCCGTGGGCAGCAGTCCAATCGGTCCGCCCAGTGCCAGCAGTGAGATGAAGGTTGACGCGAGTTTCATGTCGATTCCCCTCTGGAATGTTGTGCCGGGCTTCAGGATGCCGGCGTTGGTGTCAGCGGAACGATCCAGGCCTCGAATCAGATTATCCGTGGATTCACCGCGCGTCTCCCAGCCAGAGGGAAAAAATTCACGACATTCTAGGGCGATGAAGCGATGTGATACACGAAGATTAAGTTGTGACAAAGCACTAGCCAAGCAGCTTACGCATCGCCGCTGCGACGCCGAGGGTGACTTCGGTCATTCGTGGGTAGTCGAGCGTGTCCGGTGTGTCGGTGGCTTGGTGATAGTTTGGATTCCGCAAGAAACTGGTGTCGGTGAGCATCAGTGCGGGATAGCCTTGGTCCCAGAACGAGCTGTTGTCGCTGAGACGAATCTCGCCGATCTTTTCCGGCAGACAGATCGAGAACAGCGGCATTCGACGCGTGCCGCGTTTGAAACCGCGCCGGAATCTCCAGCACAGTTTCCAGGATGGCAGATTACCGACGGCCGCCAGAAAGTTGCCTCGCTGTGGAAAGAACCGATGCATCCATTTGGGAATTCCCGGCGGCACAGCCTGTGAGCCTTTGCTGAGACTGTAGTAGCCGACCATTTCCAGGCACAGCATGCCAACAATGTTGTCCCCGCGCCGACGGGATTGGCGGGCGTGGTGCTGGCTTCCCATCGAGTCGACATTGAAATACGGCGGCTCCTCACACGCGAACGCCACATAACGGGCGGTTCGTTTGCCGGTGTGCTCGCGCAGGCATCGGCTGACCTCGATCAAAACCGCCACGGCAGATGCGTTGTCATCGGCGCCGGGCGTGCAATAGACCGTGTCGTAGTGGGCTCCCAACAGAACAATCTGATCCGCTCGCTTGGTGCCGGGACACTCGACGATTAGGTTAGTGGCCTCGTCACCGATCGCGTCATAACACTCACGTTGATGACTGTAGCCCATCTCGGACCACTGACCCTCGATGTAGCCGATCGTGGCCTGAATCGTTTTGGGCTGCCCCAGTGTGCGCGGGCCGATTAGTCCCGCAAGCCGATCGACGTGCAGACGAAGATTGTTTTCGATCGTGTCGCGGTCGATGGACATTAGTAGGTGAGAGGGAAGTTTCCCTGCACTGGCGAAGAACGAAGCTGAGAAACTTGCGGGGCGATCCGCAACTGCTGTTGCGTTTGATGATTCAGATTGTACCGGAAACGAGAAAACGCCCGCGACAGGCCTTTCCGTCACGGGCGTTTTCCTATTTCCGCTTCTTCTTCAAATTCTTTCGCAACCGTTTCCACACCGAGCGGCCACTGCCCGGATCAAGCCGGACGAGTTGGTTTTGGCGTGTGTCGAAGGTTTTCGTGTCGCCTTTGGGTCGCTTGGTGTAAACGAACGGCAGGCAGACGGCGACGACTTTGAAGGGCTGGCCGGCGTCACAGGGCATGTACCGGATTCGCACCGGCTCGTCCGCTGGTAGCATGACACCGGAGCAACCCCACAGGTACGAAGGCAATTCGACAATCTCGTTCAAGACCGTGACGTAGTCTCCCCGTTTGATGTCTTCTCCGGCGACGCGTGCTGCCACGCTCGTCGCGAAGTTGATTTCGGTTGTCGTTTCCATGGTTCCTATCGCTTGATGAAAGTAACTCCTGAGTGTGCAAAGGCTCTTCGTTCGGCATCCGATTACTCGGCGCCGGATTTCGTAATGCCGAAGAATTGAAATGACACACGCATGGTTACTCTCACGAGCAGATGAAACTGGAAAACGGCTGACGCATCCGCCCGGATCGCAGTCGGTGGCCCGGCCACCTGGCGCCAGCGTTTTGCTGTTGATTAAGACTCTCCTGGAAGTCCCTGGTTCGCGAAAATCTCGCTTTTGCACTCGACCTGTCGCGAGAAAACGAAAAAGCCCCCTTAGTACCTCGCAACCTTGGGGCTCCGCACCGCGACCGGCGTGAACAAGCC
>NZ_JBFHKV010000309.1:0-8255 GCF_041595215.1 Stieleria sp.
ACGCTGGGGGGCGAGCCGGCGAACCAGGACAAGAAGTCGCGGCGATAGGCATAAAGCCCCAGGTGGTGCCAGTAAATCGGCGGGGTTTGTGCGAGCAGCTCGGCCGGGTCGCCGCCGCGGCGGTGCGGCACACAGGCGCGACTGAAGTAGACCGCCCTGCCCTGCCCTGCTGCGAGACTGCCCTGGCCTGCTGCGAGACTGCCCTGGCCTGCTGCGGCGGCCGTCCGGGTCGCTGTCTGGCTGTCGGTCTGGGGGCTGCCGGTCGGGGAGAAATCCGCCATCACGATTTTCACGATCGCCGGGTCGTGCAAAGCTTCGGCCGACCGGATCGGTGTCCCTGCGGTCGCCATGTCGGCCTGCGGATCGCCGGCGAGCGTCTCGGAGACCGCGTCGATCGCGGCCGGGTCGATCTCCGGTTCGTCGCTTTGGACGTTGATAAAGATTTCGGTGGTGGGAAACTGGTCGGCGACCAGGGCGATGCGGTCGGTGCCGCTGGGGCAATCGGTCGGGGTCATGATCCAGCGGCCCCCGAACGATTCCACTTCGTCCGCGATCCGCCGGTCGTCGACCGCGACAATCACGCCGGCCGACGCCGATGCGGCCCGCGATGCCGACTCGTAGGTGTGTTGCAACACGCTCTTGCCGGCCACTTTCTGCAGCAATTTCTCCGGCAAACGGGTCGAGGCAAGGCGTGCGGGCAGCACGATTTGGGTTTCGGGCATGTGGGGTCGCGTCGGGAAAACGGTTGACAGTTGGTGCGGGCGGGTCTACCTTTCGCAATCAACGTTTGGTGGTGCCGATTGGGCGGTGATGAATCGTCCGCGGGAACAGGGAACTTTGGTGAAACTCCAAGACGGCCCGGCCGCTGTAACCGATGCTGTTGGTTTTCACGTCGTCTGAACAAAGGCGATGCGGGGATCAGCCGTCTACGCTTCACTCTTTTAGCCATTGTCCGCGGATCATCCTGCTCGATGCAAGATGACCGAATGACGAGAAGGCGAAGCGTCAGGACGTCATCGGGAGTCAGAAGACCTACCACCCGACGGACGCTTCAGGGACCTTCCAGGGTGAGGTCGGCGTCAACAGATTGGCTTGCGCACGCATGACTGCATCGCCCCTAGTGTCGGGTGCGGGATGCGCGCATCGGTCTGTACACTAGAGCGTTCGCTGCCGCCGGGACATCCGAGTCTGGTCATGCGTTACCGTAACCGTCAAATCCGTGGCACCGCCAGCGGGCCCATTCGCATCGGGTTTACCCTGGTCGAACTGTTGGTGGTGATCGCCATCATCGGGATCCTGGTCGCGTTGTTGTTGCCTGCGGTCCAGTTCGCCCGCGAGGCGGCTCGTCAGGCCAATTGTCGCAACCACCAGCACCAGATCGGTGTCGCGCTCCACGCCTATCACAACATGCACCGGTCGTTGCCGATCGGATGTTTGGAGTGGCGGTTTTGGGGCCAGCCGAGCACGCGAAAGAACTTGGCGTGGTCGGCGTTTCTGTTGCCGCAGATGGGCGAACAGGCGTTGTACGAGGCCGTCGATTTCAACTACGCGTTTGACCATCCACGCAATGCCGATGCGGCGTCGGTGGTGGTCGAATCGTATCTGTGTCCGACGGAAATTCCTCAAGGCAATCGCCGCGCCGAGATCAGTTACGGCGGCCTGTTCGGCGAACGCCTGGTCGATCGACGCCCCGACGATGGCGTGTTCTTGTACGAGCAGCGGATCCGGTATCGCGATTGTTTGGACGGTTTGTCCAACACGATGGCCACCGGCGAAGACATGGTCGGGCCGGACAGCGAATGGATCAATGGCGGAAACGTGTTCGTTCAAGCCCATCCGATCAACGATGATCGAGCCTGGGTCGGCGACAACGAAATCCGATCGCTGCATCCCGCCGGCGCCATGGTTCTGTTCCTCGACGGCAGTGTGCATCTGTTGAACGAATCACTCGACACGATCGTGCTCGGCCAGCTGATCACGCGGGACGGTCACGAAGTGATCCCGGCCGACGCCTGGTAGTGACGCGTCGTGCCGACGCGCAAATCAATCTGAAACTCCAACCTTTGAACTCCAAGATTCACAACCACGAAATCGTTTCACCATGAATATCTCTCGCCAATGTCTGTTTGTCCTGTTTGCCGCCGGTTCGCTCTGTTCGATGGCCGGCGCCGAAACCGTGACGTTTGAAAACCTGCTGACCACACCCGATTCGTTTTACAAAGGCGAGACGTCACAGATCAACAATGATCCGTGGGTGGTGGACGGGTTTGAATTCAGTAACCGAACCACGTTTGTGGGTTATTGGAGCGGTTGGGCGTACAGCAACACCACCGATACGACGACGCCGGGGTTCACCAACGAGCATTCCGCGATCACCGGCGGCGGCAGCAACGGCGCCGGCGGATCGGTCAGTGGTGAAACCTATGCGTTGGCATTCGGCTCCGGCGCAACGATCAACCTGCCCACGGGCGCCCTGATTGAAAGCGTCGATTGGACCAACGGGACGTACCCGTATCTCTCGATGCGAGACGGGGACGCGTTCGCGACGCAGTTTGGCGGTGCCAGTGGATCCGAGCCGGACTACTTTCGTGTGACCTTGACCGGTTACAGCGACTTGAACGCGACCGGCGCCGCCACCGGATCGGTGACCTTGGATCTGGCCGATTACACGTTCAGCGACGATAACCAAGACTACATCGTCGACACGTGGCAGGTGAATGAAGATTTGACGCCGCTTGGCAACGCTCGTTCGATCGATCTGACGTTCCAATCCAGCGACTCAGGACAATTCGGAATCAACACGCCGGTGTATCTGTTCATCGACAATCTGCAGTACTCGGTCACGGCGATCCCGGAGCCGACGGCGGCAGGATTCTTGGCGCTGGTCGGTGGCGTTTGCGCCTTACGGCGTCGGCGCTAGTGATTCGTCGGGGCTGCCCTTGTTCACGCGTCACCGCGAATCGCCGAAATCAATTCCGCGATCGTTTGCTCGAGTAACGCGGTGCCACCGAATCGCATGCCCAAGGCTTGCAGTTTCTCGGTGACGATTTCGTGTTTGGCGGTCTTGGCATGGCCGCTGATGTTGGACGAGCTGCCGGTGATGCGTTTGGCGATCGTCGCGACTTCAAAATCGCTGATCATTCGGTCACAGCAATTGTAGGTTTGGCCGGCGATCGCGTCGTCTTGCGTGAGCAGCAGTGAGACGGCTTTGGCGATGTCGTCGGCATGAACGGCTTTGCTGCCGCCGCCGGCTCGGACGTCTTTTTCGGCACAGACCTGGGCGACCAGATCGAACCAGCGTGAGTCTTGGGCGGGATCGGCGAGGCCATAAATCGATGGCGGACGAACCGTGGCGGCGAGCAGTTTTCCGCTGGCGCCGTAGTGGTGCACCAGGGTTTCGACCGATGCCTTGTAGGCGCCGTAGAGCGTCGAAGGCAGCAAGGGGTGGGTTTCATCGAGTGGGCGGTCCGGCAGCACGGTGTCGTGGACGGTGCCCGAGGAAACGAATAGGAATCGCTTGACGCCGGCCCGCTCGGCGGCGTCGAGCAATTGCAGCGACCCGGTCGCGTTGCGCTGCCAGTACTCAAGCGGGTCGTCGCCGCTGTCCATGAACGACGCTCCGCCGCGAAACAAACCGGCATGGACGACGGCATCGGCAGATTCGACCAGTTGTTCGGCGTGGTCCAGGACGCCGAGTTCTCCGCGGATCCAGCTGATCGGGTCGAATTCGGGGGCCGTTGCCGGTGGGGTGCGATACCACGCCGTGATCGTGTGGCCGTCGTTGAGAAGCCGGCGGACGAGGTAACGGCCCAGGAATCCGGTGGCGCCGGTGAGTGCGATGCGCATGTAGGGAGTGCCTGTTGCGAGTGGGAATCGGGCGATCAAGCGCCCTATCGAAACATGCAATCGCGCAGCAAACAACCGCCTCCAGCGTTGGCGGCGGATTCATTCCGGCTGCCGGCTAAGGCGGTTGGTCGTGATGGGAGGCTGGGAGGAGAGGAGTCGAAGCTTCGAAGTGGGATCGGTTTCCCGCCTGTTGAGCTTGGAAAGGACAGGCTGGAAGCCTATCCCACGCACGGTTCACCCGCTGATTAGTTGCCCATGGCGCCGGAAATCGCGGCTCCAGAGGCGTCGAAGCTTTTTTGGGTTTCAGTGGTTAAGGTGGCGACCGAGCCGACGCAGACGGCGATGATCAGGGCGAGCATGACGGCGTATTCAACCGCCGTTGTGCCCTCCTCATCCCGCCACAGCGACTGTCGCTCGGGGAGTGGGTCTTGGTTGGTCATGGTGGGGATATATCTTTTTGGTTGGTTTTCTCGGGGAAAAGGCACAGCCAAGGAAACATAGGCCAGGAATCTGCGTACTCACTTCGAATACGCACACTTTTTGCATGCCCGGACGTCACCGCGGGGTTCATCCGGTAGGGATTGCAGCGTCCTTTCGGATTCCCCGGCTCGGTGACGCCTTTGGATCGCGCATTGTCATCGGCTTGTCCGCGTTTTACCCTGGTGCCAGTTTCGTCCTCCCACCCAAGCTCACATGATCGGTCCAGTATTCAATCGCGAGGCGACCGTTGTTCCCAAACGTCCCAAGACGTATTTGGCCCGCGGCTTGTACCTGATCACGCTGTTCGGGCTGCTTTGCACCGGGTACCTGGTGCTGGACGGTTCGCGGTCGTTGGCGACGGTGTCCGATTCGGCCCGTTTCGGCGGTTGGATGTTCTTGATGCTCGCTCCGCTGCAGCTCTTGGTGTTGTCCAGTCTGGCGGCGGTGGGATCGGCGGCCAGTGTGGCGCAAGAAAAGGACCGGCGGACGCTGCTGTTGTTGCTGATGACGCGTCTGAGCGGATTTGAGGTCGTCGTCGGGAAGCTGGCCGCGACACTGCTGGGGCCGTTGGCCATGTTGCTCGCCGCGCTGCCGTTGTTTTTGGTGCTGCCGCTGTTGGGCGGCGTTTCGCCCGGACAGGTGTTCTCGGTTTTTCTGGTGACCGCTGCGACGGTGATCTTTGCCGGATCGATCGGTACCGTGGTCGGGCTGTGGCGTGAGAAGACGTTCCAAGCGATCGCGTTGACGGTGTTGATCTTGTTGATGTTGTTGGGTGCCGGCGAGATCGCGATTGCCTCGCTGAATTTACCCGAGGTCCTGGTGTTGTCTCTCAGCCCCGTGCGAGCGCTTGCCGCGGCGGCGTCGCCGCTGGGAAGTCTTTCGCCGCAGACGTCGCTGGGCGTCTGGTCGTTCACCGCCGCCACGCTGATCGCCTCGGTCGTTGTGTTGGCCGTCGGCGTCGCCCGCGTGCGTGTCTGGAACCCGTCCCGCGAAGTGCGGCTCAAAGCGCCCGAGCCGGAGACGAGCGAAGAGATGGAAAACCAGCAAGCACCGAGCAGTTGGAAAGTCCGGGCGCCGCGACAGGTTTGGAAAAATCCGATCCTCTGGCGCGAAGTCCGTACGTGGGCCTATGGTCGCAAGGTCGTGGTGATCCGGTTCGCGTTTGGATTGTTGTTTCTGCTCGGCGCGGCGGTGATTTATGGACAGATGCAAAATGGGACCGCGTATGAGCCGGCGGCCCGGATCGGTCGCGCGCTGCCGGCGGCGACGTTGCCCGTCGCGGCGATCGGCGTGGTCAGTTTGGTCTTGATCAACGCATTGGCCGTCAACGCGGTCACCGGCGAACGTGACGGTCTGGCGCTGGATCTGTTGTTGGTGACGGACTTAAGTCCCCGCGAATTTGTGTTCGGCAAATTGTTGGGGGTGCTGTATGTCGGCAAGGAGATGATTCTGTTGCCGCTGGCGTTGTTGTTGTTTCTGGCCGTCAACGGCGTGATGACGTATGAGAATATGGTCTACGCGATGTTGGGGGCGGCGATCTTGTACGTATTCGTCAGCATGCTGGGGATTCACGCCGGGCTCAACTACGTGGCCGGTCGGACGGCGACGCTGGCGAGTCTGGGAACGGTCTTTTTTCTCTGTGTCGGGATCGCCATTTGCATGACGATCATGGTCAGTTTTCGGGGTGCGTTTCAGCTGCAACTGGCGCCGTTTTTGGTCATGATTCTCGGCGGCGGCGCCGCGTTGTTCGCGTCACTGGGTTGGCGGAACCCTTCCTCGGCGATCTTCCTGGCGTCCTTCACGCTGCCCCTGATCACGTTTTATTCGATCACACAGTTCTTGCTGCAAACCGACCACCTGTTCGTCTTCTTTTCGATGGCGGTGGGTTACGGGTTCACGATTGCTGCGTTGATGATCCCCGCTCTCAGCGAATTCGATGTGTCGCTCGAACGCGATCGAGGGGCCGAGGGAAATGGCTGATTGAGCGAGCTGCTGCAGTACGTCGGCTGGTTGGTGCCGATGGCGGTTTTGATTCTGCTGAGTGCGTTGTTCAGTGGCAGCGAAGCGGCCCTGTTCTCGTTGACCCTGCGACAGCGCCGGCAACTGCGGCGCAGTGGCGTCGGCGGCCGGATCGCCGATCGGATGCTCAGCGATTCGGAAAAACTGTTGTCGGCGATTCTGTTTTGGAACCTGCTGATCAACATGACCTACTTCGCGATCGCTTCGATCGTTGCCAGCCGGCTCGATGCCTCCGTCGATGCCGGGGCGAGCGTGGCGTTGGTGTTCACGTCGGCCAGTTTGTTGACGATCATTTTTTTCAGTGAGATGCTGCCCAAGAGTCTGGCGTTGCTGGCTCCGATGCAGGCTTCGGTCTTGATCGCGCCGGTGCTGAACCTGGCGGTGCGGTTGGTCAGTCCGTTGCTGCCGATCATCAAGACGTCCAACCTGTTGGCCGGCCGATTGCTGTGGCCGTCGTTTCAGCCCGAGAATGAAATCGACTTGGTGGACATCGAGCGGGCCGTGGAACTGGGCACCGACGATGCAGCACTGCTGGAACGGGAGCGTTTGGCGCTGCAGAATTTGGTCGCCATCGCGGAGATGCGGGCGAGTGAGCTGATGCGTCCCCGCAGTCGTTTGCACCTGGTCGAATCCCCGATCCAAGCCGAGGCCCTGTTTGCCCGATCGCCGCCGGGCGGCTATGCGATCATTACCGACGAAACGGGCGAGACGATGGTCGGTGCTCTCGGCGTCAGGATGTTGCGGCCCAGCCAGATCGATCATTTCGAAGATCTGGTCGAACCGGTGATCTATGTCCCCTGGTCCGCGCGCGTGGCGCGTGTCTTGGATCTATTGAACGAGAACGATTTAAGCGTGGCGATCGTGGTCGATGAATACGGCGATGGGATCGGGGCGCTTTCGATCGACCGGATCTTTCGCCGCCTGCTCGCGCCCGAACATGACCAGTTCGAAGAAGACACCGATTCGGCCGCGATCGAGCAGCTGGAGCCTGATTTGTATCGTGTCGCCGGGGGCATCTCGCTGCGTCAGTTGGCCAAACAATTGGCCGTCAATGTCCCCGACGAATCGGTGGCCACGGTCGCCGGATTCATTCAACGCACCAATGAACGCTTGCCGCGACTGGGCGATCAAGCCACGCTGGAAGACTACCTGCTGACGGTCGTCGAAGAGCTGGAGGGGGCGTTGCGAATTGAAGTCCGGCGGCAATCGCAATCCGATGCATCCCATGCACACGACGAGCGAGATTTCCGATGATCTTTTTCGCCATCGTGCTGTTCTTGTTCGGTCTCGTGTTGAGCGCGTTTTTCAGCGGCAGCGAAACGGGAATGTATCGCGTCTCCCGCACCCGATTGGTGCTCGACGGCTTGGACGGTTCCCGCAGCGCCCGCGCGCTGATTTGGGTTTTGAATCGACCTGTGTTGTTCGTCGCGACGGCGCTGGTGGGAAACAACTTGGCGAATTTCCTGACCAGTTTTGCCATCGTTCTGGCCGTCATCGCACTCTTCGGTGACTCGTCCGCGGCCGAACTGATCGGGCCGATCCTGATGACGCCCTTCGTGTTTGTGTTCGGCGAACTCCTGCCCAAGCATTGGTTCTTTCAAGCTCCGTACCGGCTGTTGTCGTTGATCCGGCCGGTGTTGCTGTTGGCGACCGTGTTGTTCCTGCCGGTCTCGATTTTTCTAGGCGTGCTTGCGGCCGCTCTGGGCGCGTTGACCGGCCAGGCGCCGTTTCGGATCTCCGTCGCGATGGCCCGCGGGGAACTGACGCAATTGTTCCGCGCGGGAGAAGAAGCGGGCATCCTGCACTCGGGCCAGCGTTCGCTTGCCGGCAAGTTGTTCGACGTGGGGAACGAACTGGCCGTCTCGTTCGCCGTCCCGCTGGATCGATTGGCCACGGTCGAGTTGCCGATC
>NZ_JBFHKV010000310.1:0-8221 GCF_041595215.1 Stieleria sp.
AGAGCGTGGGTGCGGGGGCGTTCACCGTGTGGCGACGGTGGGGACGCGCGCCAGAGCGTGGGGAGTCTTGGAGGGCACCGGCTGGCTACTGTTTTGACTCGGCGAGAATCGTCCGATAACGTTCGGCGGCGCGGTCGTAGGCGGCTCTGGCTTCGGATCGTTCGGACTCTCGGATTTGACCTCGTTTGGAATTCCAGCACGTCTCGACGGCATCGATGCACCATTGGGCACTTTTCTTGCTGGCCCGGATCGGTTCGCCGGCGACGTGGACAAAGACGGGATTGGTGTGAACCGAGGGCAGGATGCGGACGGCCACCCACGAGGACGCTTCGATCTCGACGGGGATCGAATGAGAGGTCTGCGATCCGTCGGCGACGATTTCGCGTGTTGCGACGACGTGCCCATTGACGATGACTTCCACCGGGATGCGGCGTGAATCACCGAGTCGACAGCGTTCAATGTGCCAATACGGTTTCTCATCCAAGCGGAGTTTTCGAATCCGCTCGGTTTCCTCGGTCGGCGTTTCCTTCAATAGCGCCGCGACGTCGAAGGTGACATCGACGGTTTGGGGGCGATCCAGATCAAGTCGGCTGGGCGCGTCGTTTGCCGATTGTTTTTGCCCCACGCCCAGACCATCGACGGCGAAATCGATGATGTGACTCAAACCGTCCCCGCAATAGCTGCGGCCGTCCTTTAACCCCGCGATCCAGTTTTCATAGTCGAGAGGTTGGTCTTCGTCGAGCTGCACATAGATCCGCCCCAATCCGACGCGGTCGCCATAGATACAGGGGAAATCGGTTTCGCCGCTGATCCGGGCGGTCATGCCGCAGTTGAGCGTGTGATACCAGATGTTCAATTCCCAAATGGCCGGCGTGTCGACGGCGGAGATGAAATCACAGACGTCTTCGGTCACGGTGACGATGTATTCGTTGGCTCCGATGCCGTCGAATTTTGGCATCGCATGATCGGGCAGCGTCTCGGCCGCTTGGCCTCTCCAGTCTCCCGTGGCTCCGCCCCAGGGACGACCGACAAACTTGCGAGACCCGTCGGGCATTTTGTCCGGCAGTGCCAATCCCCATCCGCTGTGGCTGTAGCCGACAACACCGCCTTGCTGTTTGCCCCATTTCAACACCGGCAAGGTCCAGCTGGGCCAGTCTTCGAGCACTTTCGTGCCCGGATAATCGTCTTCGGAAAGATTCAACAGGCACAAGTGACCGGCATGCGAGCTGGGGAATCCGCTGACTTCGACGTCGTAACGCATCAGGTTGTCTTCGGTCGACAACGCTGACGTTTGGCCGTTGAAGAATTCCTTTTGGGTGTACCAGCAGGGGCCCCAACTGAGCACGCAGCCGACATTGACGTCTTCGCCCAGCAGGTGTCGCATCATGTCTTCGGGACCGACGCCTTCGGTGGGGCTGTCGTAGTGGGCACAGCCGGCGGCGTGGACGTGGTGGTCGCCGGAATACCAGCGGCGCTTGGCCAGATGGATCCAGCGTTTGAGTTGAAAGGATTCGTGATGCTCGGCGGCTTCGGGGATTTGCAGACGGCGTCGGACCGGAATGTACTCCGGCCCGCGCGTGACCGAGACGTTGTATTGGCCCGGCGGCAGCAAGACCGATTCTCCGTCGGCCCGGTAGACCTGTTGGTGAAAGAAAAAATCGGGTGCCAGCCGTTTGGCAGGGTTCGGGTACACGCGTCCCCGATCGTCGGTGATCAGCAATGACGCCGTCGTCGGTTTTCCGTCGACATCGGTGATTCCCAATTGCACGTCGACGGCACGCTGGCAATCGAACAGGATCGCCACACTGTTTCGAAAGCCGATATCCTGCGTTCCCTGGCCGACATGGAACGAGAGGTTGGCTTCGCGTTTGCCCGCATCACGGCTGCCGAGCATGACGATTCGGTACTCGAGGTTCAGACCGCTGAGTTGCTTTTTCAGCGGTGCCCGATTGAGCATCGATAGGTCCAGCCAACGGTCTTCGGTTTCACTCGGATCGACCAAGTCTTCATCGGTACGAGGCTGCTGTCTCGCGCCGCGTCCCTTTTGGTAGACCGGTGCGGCATTGGGGCTATCGGCGACCAGTTCAGGCGTGATGCCGGCTTCGTTGTGGACTTTGACCAGGAAGGCCCGCCAACCCTGTTGCATCAGTTGCTTCTTGACGGGCCCCTCGGCAACTTTGACGCGGCTTTCGGCGTTGATGTGCACCGACGCCAAACACAGCGGGTCCAATGTCGATTGAATGGCGCGAGACACGTCGGCGGGTTTGTCGAGTTCTGCGGCCAACTCAATCGCGGCGATCGTCGTCTCGCTGAGCGGTGATCCGGCGAATTCCATCGCTTCGATGAGCCGCCGGGTCGACGCCACGAGTGGTTGTTTGGGAACGTGATGAACGATCGCCAAGTCGTCTTGTCCGTCGGCCAGACGACCCGTCGGCATCAGACAAATTGCGATGCCGATCGCCAGAAGGTTGCAGCGGGAGACGTAACGTGCAGTGCTCATAGAACGTTCCTTGGGCGGGGGTGTGGGGCTGTGCGGGGTATCATTTTGTAACGTATCCATCGCGGCAGCGTGCGTGCCAGGGATTTTCAAGGATGGCGGATTTCAAATTCGTTCTCAACAAAATGCCATCAGCGGGTAAACTAGAAGAGAGGATCAGGGATTCAGCAATCGTTGGTGTCTCGCCTTGAGGCGATTCCCCCTCGCTGCGGAGCAGCGATAGGAGGCGGCTAAAGCCTGCACACCAGCGCATGTTGGTGTCTAGCCTTTAGGCGATTCCCGGTCGCTGCGACGCAGCGACAGTGGGCGGCTAAAGCCTGCACACCAGCGCATGTTGGTGTCTAGCCTTTAGGTGATTCCCGGTCGCTGCGGAGCAGCGATAGGAGGCGGCTAAAGCCTGCACACCAGCGCATGTTGGTGTCTAGCCTTTAGGCGATTCCCGGTCGCTGCGGAGCAGCGATAGGAGGCGGCTAAAGCCTGCACACCAGCGCAGGTTGGTGTCTAGCCTTGAGGCGATTCCCGGTCGCTGCGACGCAGCGACAGTGGGCGGCTAAAGCCTGCACACCAATACTCGTGCCCGTTCCCTGGAATCCGCACCCACCTTCCGCGACTGTCCAATGGCCCATCCGATTTCATTTGTTTCGATCTGGGGGCGACGAACGTTGATCGCCCTCGTCGTGCTGGGGGCGGTCGGTGCTGTCACCACCTTTGCAACCAGTTCGCTCGATCGTGACGTCGAGTCGTCGATTCTGACCCACCGCGTCTCACCCGGCAAACTGGCGGTCACGGTGACCGAAAACGGGACGGTCGAAAGCAGCAACAACGAAGAAATCAAGTGCATGGTCAAGGGCGGCAGCACGGTCCTGTGGGTGATTGAGACCGGAACGATCGTCAAGCCCGGCGAAGAGCTGGTGCGATTGGACACGTCACAAATCGAAGACAACATCTTGGCCCAGGAAATCATTTACGAGAACGCGCTGGCCAACAAAATCACCGCCGAAAGCGACGTGGCTGTCGCGGAGACGAGCATCACGGAATACCTGGAAGGGACGTTCATCGAAGAACGAAGCACGATCGAAAAAGAAATCTTCGATGCCGAGCAAGCGCTCAAGCAGGCCGAACTGAGTTACGAGTCCAATGTTCGGATGGCCGCCAAGGGGCTGATCAAGACGCTTCAATTGCAGGGTGAAAAGTTTGCCGTCGAATCGGCTCGCAAGGCGCTGGAACTGAAACAGACCAAGTTGATGGCGCTTGAGAAGTACAAGAAGCAAAAGGAATTGCAGACCTTGCAGAGTGACTTGCGGGCTGCCAAGGCGCGATTGGCGTCCTTCGACGCGTCACTGCGACTCGAACAAGCCCGGTTGGAACGCGAAAAGGAACAGCTGAAGAACTGCACGATCACCGCGGAGATCGGTGGGATGGTGATTTTCCCGTCGATGGCAGACTGGAAATCGACTCCGGACATCGAAGAAGGGGCCGTGGTGCGTGAGCAGCAAACGCTGTTGGTGATTCCCGATGTCAGTCAAATGCAGGTCAAAGTCGGGATCCATGAATCAAAAGTGGATCGTTTGAAGGTCGGCATGCCGGCGAAAATTGAGTTGCAGGACATCGAGCTGGTGGGCGAGGTCAGCGAGATTGCCGAAGTCACCAAGCCGGCGGGTTGGTGGACGGGCAACTTGGTCAAATACGACACGATCATCAAATTGCAACAACGCGAAGGGCTGAAGCCGGGCATGAGTGCGATCGTCGATGTCGTGCTGGCCGAGCACGACGACGTGCTGACTGTTCCCGTGGCGAGCATCTTGGAAAGCGACGGACAGTTTTTCTGTTGGGTGGAAGAACGCGGCAAGGTGACCCGTCGTCTGATCCAATTGGGCGACACCAATGACGAATTCACCATCGTCACCGCCGGACTGGCCGGTGGCGAGAAAGTCGTGTTGGATCCGTTGGCCTATGTCGATGAAGCGCAGCAGCAGGCCTTGCGTCCGGCGAAATCGGGCGAGAAAGACGCTGCGG
The DNA here is from genome assembly GCF_041595215.1 of Stieleria sp. NCBI lineage: Bacteria > Pseudomonadati > Planctomycetota > Planctomycetia > Pirellulales > Pirellulaceae > Stieleria > Stieleria sp. The sequence continues at coordinate 4,514 of NZ_JBFHKV010000310.1, forward strand.
AGTTGGCCGGAATCGTGAAGCAGGATTCCGAGTCGTCTTCGTCCGAGTCGTCGTCGACCAAGCCGTCGTCGTCCGAGCCCGCTCCCGGAACGTGATCGAGGCTGAAACGAGATGGGCAAATTCACGCAAACGTTAAAGCTGGGCTTCAAAAGTCTGATGGTCCAGAAGCTGCGTTCGGCGCTGGCAGCGTTGGGGATCTTCATCGGCACCACGACCGTGATCTGGTTGGTCGCGATGGGCGAGGGTGTCAGCTATGACGCGCAGCAACAGATTTTGCAATTGGGCGCGAAGAACATCATCGTCCGCACCATCGAGCCACGGTCGAGTGAGGACGCCGACGAACGCGTCAAAACGTATGGCGTCACGCGGGCCGACTATCGACGCATTCTGTCCAATGTGCCGACGATCGAAACGTCGGTGCCGATCCGCGAACTGCGTCGCGAGTTCATGGTCGGTGGGCGGCGGATGGATGCCAAATTGGTCGGATGCACGCCGGAGCATTTGCAGCTGAATCGATTGGAGATCGCCCGTGGACGCTGGATCAATGAGCGGGATGACCGCGAAAACGTGGTCGTCCTGGCCGACGGGACGGCCAGACGGTTGTTCCCACAGGAAGACCCGATCGGCCAGAAGGTGCGGGTCGAAAGCGATGTCTACCGGGTGATCGGGCAGACCAAACCACGCGAAGCCTCTGCCGCGGTCGGCGGGTCACTCGATGCGCGTGAATACAGCAGCGATGCCTACATCCCGCTGAAAACGTTCCAGCATCGGGTGGGCGATCAAATCATGACGCGGACCGGCGACGGGTTCAATTTCAAGGGCGAGATCGTCGAATTGACGCAGATCACGTTGTCGGTGCGTGACATCAAAGACGTCGACGTCACCGCCGCGATCGTCAAGCACCTGTTGGATACCTACCACGAGCAAGAAGACTTTGCGGTCGTCGTTCCCAAGGAACTGTTGCGTCAGGCCGAACGGACACGCACGATGTTCAACGTCTTGTTGGTGGTCATTGCGGGGATCTCGTTGTTGGTCGGCGGGATCGGGATCATGAACATCATGTTGGCGACGGTGACCGAACGGACACGGGAGATCGGGATCCGTCGGGCTTTGGGGGCCAGACGCATCGACATCATTCAACAGTTCTTGACCGAGACGCTGGTGCTGACCGGAAGCGGTGGTCTGTTGGGCGTGCTGTGCGGGCTCCTGTGCGGGCCGATCTTTCGCGCTCTGCGTTCCATCGTGGCATCGGTTTCCCCCGAAATCTTGCCCGAGATCGTTTATACTCTCGAGCCTCGAATTGCGTTGTGGTCGGTGCTGTTGTCGCTGTTTATCTCGCTCGGCGTCGGATTGATTTTTGGGGTCTATCCGGCGCGGCGCGCGGCCTACATGAGCCCGATCGAAGCCCTGCGTCATGAATAGCCATTTAGATGGTATCGGAAATCAACCCCTACGCGGCGCCACAGAGTGCACCCGAACGACCGCCACCGCTGCCGAGCGATTTCGGGCGTCGACGATCGCGATTTGCGGTCGGGTTTGCCGCACTGTTGATGACGGGATCGCTGCTCGCGTCGGCGTGCGCGGTTTATGATATCGAGTCGATTGTGGTCAGCGGTCCGCTGCTGTCGTTGTGCGCGATCATTCTTGCCGTCCTTTCGATTCGGCCTGGACTGCGCGGGTTTTGGATCCTCAGCGCATCGATGATCGCGATGACGATCGGTTGTTTCCTGACGATCTTCTTGCTGGAGTGGTCTCCTGGTGAAGCGCAGACTCCGATCGGAGCGGCGACGGTCGTGTTTGCCATCGTGATTCAGGCGGGGTGGACCATCGCGCGGAGTGTTTGGCAACGCGGCGGGCAGATGCAATGGCGTGAAGAAGGCTGATCCTCCATCGACATCAGCCGGTTGACGCCGGTATCGGCAGGCTTGCACTCGACCGAGTCGGGGTTCAGTTCCCCACGACGACTCGATTGTCGACTTGGTTGACGCCGGGTTCTAATCGCATCAGCAGTTCGCTCATGCGGCGATCTTTCTCGCTGGCGACAGAGCCGGTGAGGACTGCGGTGCGTCCGTCCATGGTGACATTGACGCCGCGAATACGACTGCTCGGTGGCAGACGGTTCAAGGTTCGCCGGGCGGATTGCTGGACTTCGGTGGTCGGACGCGGCGGCACCTCGATGGCGGATCGCAATCGAACCCGAATGATCGGTTTTTGAGTGGACGTTCCTTGGCCTCCGAAGGCTCCGCCGAGTGCGCCGAACAAGCCTCCCAGTCCACCGCCACCGAACCCGCCGCCACCGGCCCCGCCGGCGGTTCGTCCGGCCGTTCCGCCGGCTTCCGCGACCACTCCAAAGCCTTGGGTCGCCGCCGTGCCGATGGAATCGCCTCGTTCGACCCCTTCGAACACACTCAAGTCCGGCTCGGCGCCTTGGAACTGGGTCCCGCCGGTGTCTTCGGCATCGGGCTGTGCTTGTGCAGATCCACCGCTGGCGGCGAAAACGGCGGCCAGGAAAACGATCGAGAGCGAGCGACAAAACCGAGTGATTCGATTCGGTGAGACCATGACGGAACCTTGGACAAAAGATGGGCAACCAGATTTGTTGATCTGTTACGTTAGTCTAACCATCGGCGCCTCCAAACGTTTCGGTTTCTGCCGAGTACACTTCGTGGGTTGCCAACCAAGATCGAGCCCGGAGAATCGAATCATCCGTCATGTCCAGCCCGCACTTGCCTGTCGGCAACGCTGCGTTGGGTGGCGACCGGGCCGGCCGGACCGCAGCGGCTGTCGTTTGCCCTGAAACCGTTTTCCCCGTTTCTAACGACTTCACGGGCGTTTTACTCCCTTCTACCTAAGACGAAATCGATGTCGATCTCTTCTCCTGTCTCCATTTTTCGCGGCACTGTGCCGGTGTTCGCATCGGCTTGTGTTTGTTTGATGTTGGCTGCCGCTCCCGTTTCCGCGGCCGATGACAGCAAGCCGGGCGCGGACGACGCCCCTGGCGCACCGCGTTTGTTACCAAGTGATACACTCGTTTATATCCGGCTGGACAGTGCCGATGACTTGCGGAAACAGATGGACAAGACGTCGATCGGCAAGATGATCAACGATCCCAAAATGAGGCCGTTTGCGGATCAGTTTTACGCGACCGCGCGCGACTTGTTCGATCAAATCAGTGATCGGGTCGGCGTGAATCTGGACGAGTTGCTGGCGATTCCGCACGGCCAAGTGGCGATTGCGATCCACCCGGTCAAGCCGCTGGAGGAGGATGAAAAACCAGAGATTCAGGCCCGAGAAAACGAAGACCAGACCGAACTGGAGCAACGCCGTGAACGTCAGAAGCGGCGCGAGTTGTATTCGTTCGGCGGAACATTGATCATCGATGCGGACGACAATATCGATCAATTGATGTCGATCGTCGAGCGATTCGAAGAGCAGGTCTTGCAGGGCCGCTACGTCCGGCGAATTCGTGAAATCGGATCGACTGAAGTCACCCGGCTGTTGCCCGGGCGTTTCGGCCAGCAACCGATCGAGTTCTTTGAGAAAGACGGAACCTTGGTGATCGGGGTTGGGCATTCGACCGCACAAGATGTGCTCAACCACTGGTTGGACAAAAACGATGAACCGACGTTGGCCGACAACGCGAAATTCGGAACGATCATTTCACGCTGTATTGGTGCCGAGGAAACCCGTCCCCAACTGACGTTCTTC
>NZ_JBFHKV010000311.1:0-8158 GCF_041595215.1 Stieleria sp.
GACAACTCCGCGGGGCACGTACAGGAATTGCCCGCCGGACATGAACGCCGCATGGAGCGCGGCAAATTTGTCGTGATCGGGATCAAAGGCCGTGAACAAGTACGGACGAACGAGTTCGGGGTGCGACTGGGCCAGTTTCGAAAGGCTGCCGAAGACGACGCCCTTGGCCGCCAACTCTTCGTCCAGCGACTCCTTCGTGATGCAACCGTCGACCGTCTCGATTCGACCGCCTAACTCGACACCTTCGACCAACTGGTGCAGCTGCTCGGTTTCGGCCAGATCACAATCGGCCGGGTCGAGCACGGGCAACCCGAATTTACCGAGTTGGAACATGCGGATGTCGGTTCGAATCCACTCCTCGTGGCGACGCTCGGGCCAACTCATCGCCTCGGCGTGTTCAAACGCTTCGCGACGCAGCGTCGTCAACCAATCCGGCTCGGACTGGCTGGCAAGTAACGCGTCAAACCCGGCGGCATCAAAAGCGTGTGTGATGGTTTGTGACATGGAAATTCGTTTGCTTGGTTTTGATTCTGTGGGGGCGACATGGCTGCCGGCCCGAGGTGCCAATGGGGAAGGCAGGCGGAGCCTGCGATTGAGTGAGTCCCCGGGCGGGAGCCCAGGAACGAGGTCAATTGATTTGCTGGAAAGACCGGTGGGGTGGCGTTGAACCTATCGAGCCGGAGCCCGACGAGCCTGGAAGCCGAGCCCACACCGTCGCCGCTATCCGACGCTGCCTTCCATTTGCAGTTGGATCAGACGGTTCATTTCGATCGCGTATTCCATCGGCAACTCCTTGACCAGGGGCTCGATGAATCCGTTGACGATCATCGTGCTCGCTTCCTGCTCGGTCAGCCCACGCGAGAGCAAGTAGAACATCTGCTCTTCACCGATCCGAGACACACTGGCCTCGTGACCGATTTGAACATCCTGCTCGCTCACTTCGATGTACGGGTAGGTATCACTACGGCTTTCCGCGTCCAAGATCAGCGCGTCACAGACGACGTTGTTCTTGCTGTTGTGGGCGCCGGGATGCACCGAGACCAAACCGCGGTAGCTGCTGCGTCCGCCGTTTTTACTGATGCTCTTGCTGATGATTTGACCGGTCGTGTTGGGCGCCTCGTGCACCAACTTCGCACCGGCGTCTTGGTGTTGACCGGCGCTGGAGAACGCGATCGACAGGATCTCGCCACGTGCACCGGGCTCCATCATGTGAACCGCGGGGTACTTCATCGTCAACTTGCTGCCCAAGTTGCCGTCGACCCACTCCATCGTCGCGTCGCCGTAAGCGTACGCCCGTTTGGTGACCAGGTTGTAAATGTTGTTGGCCCAGTTCTGGATGGTCGTGTAGCGACAACGTGCGTTGCGTTTGACGACGACCTCGACGACCGCGCTGTGCAGCGACTCGGTGCTGTACATCGGCGCCGTGCAGCCTTCGACGTAGTGCACGTTGGCACCCTCATCGACCAGGATCAGCGTCCGCTCGAACTGCCCCATGCTTTCGGCATTGATCCGGAAATACGCCTGCAGCGGGAAATCAATCGACACGCCCTTGGGGATGTAGATGAACGAACCGCCGGACCAGACCGCGCTGTTGAGCGCCGCGAACTTGTTGTCTTCGGGCGGGATGATCTTGCCAAAGTACTCTCGCAGCAGTTCGGGATGTTCGCGGACTGCGGTGTCCGTGTCGGTGAAGATCACTCCTTTTTTCGCCAGGTCCTCTTCCAGCGATCCGTAAACGACTTCGCTTTCGAACTGAGCCTTCACGCCGGCAAGGAACTTCTTTTCCGCTTCCGGAATGCCCAGCTTGTCGAACGTGTCCTTGATCTCCTGCGGCACATCATCCCAAGTCTTTCCCTGATGATCGGTCGGCTTGAGGTAATAAAAGATGTCCTGGAAATCGATATCGATCGATCCGCCCCACTTGGGCATCGGCTTGGATTCAAAGATATCGAGAGACCGGAGCCGGAACTCTCGCATCCAATCCGGTTCGTTCTTGATATCGGAGATCTGGTTGACGATGTCGCGGTTGATCCCCTTTTTTGCCTTGAAGACGCCGGTGGTCTCGGTGCGAAAGTTGTACTTGTTGATTTCGCCGATTTCCGACTTGGGTTCGGCAGGTGCGTCGGTTGACATATCAAAGCTCCAAAATGGAGATGGAAGTGATTCGTAAGTTTCAGGGTGCCGGGTCTTCTGGGGCAGTGCCGGCGTTTCATCAAGCCAGCGTTTAACCAAGCCAGCGTTTCATCACGCCAGCGCTTCTTCGGCTTCCTCGGCCAGCAATTTTTGGTTCAGGGCTTCGGCATCCGGATAGGCCTTTCGGATCCGGTCGTAGCCGTGTTGATGCAACTCTTCGGCGAGTTCTTTGCCGCCGGTTTCGACCAGCCGTCCGCCCAGCATGACGTGCGTGAAATCCGGCGGATTGTGCTCGAGCAACTTGTCGTGGTGGGTGATGATCAGCAGTCCCATTTTCTGGTGCCCGATGTCCGCGATCGACTCACTGGCCAAACGGACGGCGTCCGCATCCAGCCCCGAATCGGTTTCATCCAAGACGGCAAATTTGGGTTGCAACATGGCCAACTGCAAGATCTCGGCGCGTTTCATTTCGCCGCCGGAGAAACCATCGTTGACGTAGCGTCGGGCAAATTCGCTGTCCATTCGCAGGTGCTCCATCTTCTCGCGAAGCTCCTTGCGGAACTCACGCATCGGAATCAGCTCCTCGCCTTCTTTTCGATCCGGACGACGAACGTTGGTGGTCGCGTGACGGAGGAAGTCCGCCATCTTCACACCCGGAATCGCCATCGGTCTTTGGAACGCCATGAAGATCCCCGCGCGAGCCCGCTCGTCGGGTGCCATCTCCAACACGTCTTTCCCATCCAGCGTGATCGAACCGGACGTGACTTCGTATCCGGGGTGGCCCATGATCGCCAAACCCAGCGTGCTTTTGCCGCTGCCGTTGGGGCCCATCAGCGCGTGGGTTTCGCCGTGATTGAGGGTCAAGTTGACGCCTCTGAGGATCGGCTTGTCGCCGACCGACACGTGCAGGTCTTCAATTTTCAGAACGTGAGTCATGACTATGGTTGCAATGGTGGGTGGTGAAGGGTGATTGAATGGTTGATTGGAACGTTCGGGTCAATTCGTCGAGCCGTCGGAGGTGAGATTCGCTGCCGGGACATTGGAAGCCGGGACATTGGAAGCCGGTGAAAACTGGCAACACGCATCGCCGTCGAGACGACATTGGCTGAGCTGCACCGGTTTGCCGAGTGCCTCCGAGAGCACCTGTTCCTCGAGGTGACACATCGTGTGATCTTCGCTTCCGTCGGCCAGCGTCGGGTAGGGACAGGCGTTGATGTCCAGCACCGGCAACTCGCCGGCCGAACGGACATCGCTGACCACGCGACGCGACGACAACAACCGCGACAGCACACGCATGCGTTCCTCCAGCGGCGCGCTCTCGTCCAGCTGAGCGGCGTATTCGCGACCGAGCCGCGTCGCCACGCTGCTGAGCATGCGGTTTCGCAAGTCCCGGTCCTCGATCGACAGCATTTCCTGCCACATCGCTTCGGCCAACTCGGTCGAATCCGCCGTGTTGATCCGCTTGCCTTGGTCGGTGATCCGATACCGATACGTGGGCCGCCCCCGACCGGCGACGACCTTCTCCCGCTCGATCAGCCCACGAGCGAGCAAACGCTCGATCCGCTGACGGACGGCGGTCGCCGTGACGTCCAGTTTTTCCGTCAATTCCCCAATTCCGATCAGCTCGCCGCTGCGCATCGCCAGCAACAAGTCGCGATCGACCGAGCGGATCGGCCCGCTTTCCGGGTGCGGCTCAGATTTCATCGCGGGGCCTTTTCGGGGAACGGGAAAACACAAAAACGACACCCTTACTGTTACAGCACAACCGATTTTTGACAACCATCGTTGTTAAAAAAGAAAGACAGAACCTCCCCAGCACCGCGTCAACGGGAACGTCGACGCCGTTAGCCCGCTGCAACCGGCATGGGTGCCCGATGAGCGTGACGCCGAAAACGACACAACCTCGCCAGGAGGGTTTCGACTGACGACCGCCTCACGGCGATGCCAAGCCCCGCGCCCCCTGAACACCGATCCGTCCGATTGGTACGATTCCGCGTCCGCCGAAGGCCATCTCCTTGCCGACGGCCCACCACCTGACGAATGACTCTCCCCCCGAGCCAATAACGATGAAAGCTGTCGCGGTTACCCCGGGCACCCCCAATAGCGTTCACCTGACCGAAATCGAAGAACCCTCCCTCGACCAATTCCCCGACGGAAAAGGGGTGCTCGTGAAAACCCTGAAGGTCGGGGTGGACGCGACCGACCGCGAGATCAACGAGGCACTGTACGGCAATGCGCCCCAGGGCGATGACTACCTGGTGATCGGCCACGAGTCCTTCGGAATCGTCGAAGCGGTCGGCCCCAACGTCCGTCGCGTCAAGCCGGGCGATTATGTCACCGCAACGGTTCGCCGCCCCGGAGGCTCGATCTATGACGTGATCGGGACCAACGACATGACCAGCGAGGAGACGTACTACGAGCGTGGCATCAACCTGCGTCACGGGTTCATGACGGAGAAATTTGCCGACGAAGAGGAATACATCGTCCGTGTCCCGGAGGGGCTCAAGCACTTGCACGTGCTGCAAGAACCGATGAGCTGTGCGGCCAAAGCGGTCCAACAGGCTTACGAGGCCCAGCACCGGATGAAGGTTTGGCGACCGCGGCTGGCGTACGTGCTCGGCTCCGGCCAAATCGGCTTGCTCACGACGCTGATCCTGAAACTTCGCGGCCTGGACGTCTACACGCTGGCGCGGGGAAAAGCCCCGAACCTGAAGAGTGAAATCGTCGCGGGGATGGAAGCCAACTACATCAGCACGCGGGAAACCAACATGGACGAATTGGTCGCCAACACGGGCAAACCGGACCTGATCGTCGACGCGACCGGCAGCAGCAAACTGGCGTTCCAGGCGATGCAACACGTCGGCCACAACGGCGTGGTCGTCTGGACCAGCATCACCGGGGGCGACGAAAACATCGAAATCCCCTCCGACAGCGTCAACCTGAACTGGGTGCTCGGCAACAAACTGTTGCTCGGCAGCGTCAACGCCAACCGCACGCACTTCGAAAGCGGCATCCGGGACCTGGCGTTGGGTGACATGATGTTCCCCGGCGTGCTGGACAAAATCCTGACGCACCCGGTCGACGGACTGGACCAATACGAAGAAATGATGCGATTGCTAGTGGAAGACAAAGACGCATTGAAGGTGTTTGTGAATATCGCCGAGGGCTGATGGACGCTCTGTCGAACGAGCTGCCCTTGTTAGCGGCAGGGCGCGAGCCCAATACCGCTCAATCGACAAAGTTTTGACCAGCGCAGGGCCCGTAGGCTCGCGCCAAACGGCTGATATTCGTTTGACATCAGCCGGTTCGCGCCAGCGCGAGCGGCGCCCCTCAATCTCGATTGAGCGGTATGGGGCGCGAGCGCTGCGGTCCATCGTGGTGCTTTCGCGCCGAAACCGGACGGCTCGTGGCGTTCCGCTAACACATCTCTGTCAAACGGAGGCAAGATCCCGAGAAATGCTGTTGTGGGGGGGGCCGGCGTTTGGTAATCTTCCGCGCTACCATTTTCGGGCATGTTGCCCGACCCTGCGCCTGGTGTGAGTGAACGTGTGTCCGTCAACGACGGGCGGCACGTCAGCATTCACCGCCGGTATGCGTCGTGACCTTCATCATTTAGGGGCGACGTCCGCAGCGGATGTTATTTCATTCCTCCAACCCACGAATCTGTCGCCCGCGAAATCCAGACCGCCCTTCACCTGCGGGACGTTTGACGGCAGAAGAGTCTTTTGCCGCGGCGTGATGTTTCGCCGCCTTCCCACCGGACCAGCACGTTCGGTCCGCCGGCATCTCCTGGACTCATTGACGGATTCCGAATCGGAAAATTTCATGGTCAACCGCAATCTGATCCGTTCCCTCGAAGACGACGACATGCTCAACGATCTGGCCGTTTTGGCGCCAGAGGAGGAAACGGAGGATTGGCTGCTCGATTTCCTGCAGCACGCCGAGCAGCAAGATTACGCCCAAGGGCGAATCGTTGACGGCAAAATCGTCGAGATCAACGACGAATGGGCCCTGATCGATGTCGGCTTCAAGAGCGAAGGCACGGTCAACCTGAACGAATGGGGCCCCGACGAAGCGAAACCCGCTGTCGGTGACACCGTCCAGGTCCTCATCGAGGAAATGGAAGACAACTACGGAGCCGCCGACGACCCCTACGGCATGATCGCGCTGAGCAAGAGCAAAGCGGAAAAGATCATCGAGTGGGAACACATCATCAAGAAGATCGGCGAAGGCCAGGTCGTCACCGGGACCGTGATCCGAAAGATCAAAGGCGGTTTGCTGGTCGACATCGGCGTCAACGTCTTCTTGCCGGGCAGCCAGGTCGACATTCGACGCCCCGGCGACATCGGCGATTTCATCGGCCGCGTGATCCAAGCCGAAGTGCTGAAGATCGACGACACCCGTCGCAATATCGTCATCAGCCGACGCTCGCTGATCGAAAACCAACGCGAAGAAGACCGCGCGTACTTGATGCAAGAACTGGAAGTCGGCCAGATCCGCAAAGGGATCGTCAAGAACATCGCCGACTTCGGTGCGTTCGTCGACCTGGGCGGAATCGACGGCCTGCTGCACATCACCGACATGGCCTGGGAACGCATCTCGCACCCGACCGAAATGGTGTCGATCGACCAGGAAATCGAAGTCAAGGTGCTGCACATCGATCGCGAAAAACAAAAGATCGCGCTCGGACTGAAGCAGAAAGACCGCAACCCGTGGGAAAACATCGAAGAGAAGTACCCGGTCGACTCCAATCACGACGGCGAAGTCGTCAACGTGATGAGCTACGGTGCGTTCGTCAAACTGGAACCGGGCATCGAAGGCCTGGTGCACATCAGCGAGATGAGCTGGACCAAACGGGTCAATCACCCCAGCGAACTGGTCAACATCGGCGACAAGATCGAAGTCAAGATCCTGGGCGTCGACCCGGAAGGCCAGCAATTGTCGCTGGGCATGAAGCAAACCCAAAAGAACCCGTGGGACGACGTGCTGGAACGTTACCCCGAGGGCACCGACGTGACCGGCAAGGTCCGCAACCTGACCAATTACGGTGCCTTCATCGAACTGGAAGAAGGCATCGACGGACTGCTGCACGTCAGCGACATGTCCTGGACCCGCAAGATCGGTCATCCGAGCGAGTTGCTGGAAAAAGGCCAAGAGCTTCAGTGCCGCGTGCTGAGCGTCGACGAACAACGTCGCCGGATCGCACTGGGACTCAAGCAGCTCGATAACGACCCCTGGGATGGCGACATTCCGGACAAGTATCAGCCCGGCCAACTGGTCAAAGGTAACGTCACCAAGATCACCAACTTCGGTGTCTTCATCGGTCTCGAAGACGGCTTGGAAGGCTTGCTGCACATCAGCGAGCTGGCCGAGCACAAAGTCGAGAACCCCGAAGAAGTCGTCAAGGTCGGCGACGAGATCGAAGTCAAGGTGCTGCGTGTCGACACCGACGAGCGCAAGATCGGTCTTTCGCTCAAACGCGTCGACTGGGGCGAAGAGCAAGAACGCGCCGCGGCGGAAGCCGAAGCCGCCGAAACCGGCAGCATGCCGTCCCAAGAAGGCGACCTGAAGGGTGGCCTGGGAAGCGGCGAAGGCCCACTGTTCCCGACCGGCGGCTGATCCAGCTCCCGAAAGCCCGCTCGAGATCGACCGGGCTCAACATCAAACCTGCCCAAAGCGGAGCCGACACCGGCTCCGCTTTTTTTTGGCGACAGCAACGACGCGATCAAACCCTCTCGTTTGCGCTTGCGCGATCCGGGCTGGCTCCGCAAGCTCGCGCCCCCTACCGCTCAATCGAGATTGAGGGGCGCCGCTCGCGCTGGCGCGAACCGGCTGATGTCAAACGGGTACCAGCCGTTTGGCGCGAGCCTACGGGCTCTGCGCTGGTCAAAACCTTGTCGATTTAGCGGCAGGGCGCGAGCCCTCCGGTCTGTCACCGCGTTTTCGACACTGCCACCGGACGGCTCGCGCCGTTCCGCTACCATCTTTTCGTGCCAACGTGCGCGGCATGACCCCGACGGGGTCC
>NZ_JBFHKV010000312.1:0-8143 GCF_041595215.1 Stieleria sp.
CTGGAACCGCCGTGTGGCGAAGCTTATGCGACATCGATCGTTCAAGCATGGCTTTCTTGTGGCTCGCCGCTCGGCTTTGGTAAGCAGGTCCTTCGTGAACTTCTCGCCGTAGTGGCGTTGCAGGTTCGCCTTTCAATTCGACCGAGCGCGATTGCCATGTCGATGTACCCTAATGCGATCGGCCGTCCGCTGTGCCCGAAACCACTGGACCGGTTCGTTCGCGTTGATCCAGGAGTCGTTGGTACCGCGAGGTAGGCATGGTGCCACAGCCGATCCAGGCACACTGGCGGACGGCTCAGTTTGCTTTGACGTTGCATGTCTGCTTGTCGGTTGATGTTGGAACGATTGAACCGTGCAAGGTCATCGCGATCACGAGTATTGATCGCCTCGGCATGACCAGAGAACACCGACTACCGGAAAACCCTTCGATCGCGGTTGATTTGATCACTCCAATACCGCAATGAACGCCAATGGTTGCAATCGTCGTTGCACGTTTGTAAGCTGAGAAACGCAACGCGAGACGGGTTTTTCCTCGCGAAAACCGTGTTTTCAGAAGGTCGGATTGGCGTTCTGGGGGTGCAGAGGTCGCAAGTTCGAATCTTGTCATCCCGACTACCGACAAACCCCGTGAAACCTAGCGTTTTGCGGGGTTTTGTCGTTTCTTGACCCTCGGCTTTCGAGCTTGTCGAGTGGTCAGCCGTTGGTACTTAGGCTTTCGTCGGCTCACTGAGCCAGCGCCCGCTGATGACAGAAAAACGGGCCGGGACTGTGGCGGGAACGGGCGACAGGAAAATGGGTGACAAGAAAATGTTACGCTCCGGTGATCCTCTCGCGTGCCCCGCATCACCTTCCCAAGGTGATTGAGAGAAATCGAATACTGCGCTCGAAACAGAATGGTACCAACGGCATAATCTGTTGACGGCCATTCACCCAGCTATTGCTGTTGCTGGAACTGTATTGAATACAGATCGCATTCCTGCAACTCGAAGTACAGTCGAACCGGCCGACTTGCGAGTGACTCGAGATCCGGATCCCCTTTCCATCTCACGTGACGATCAATTTCATCACCGTAGATCGGCAAGCAGTCATCGAGACGAAAGTTTGGAACCGGACTGCCGTCGACGGTTTGGATCTCAACTCGCACCTGGCCGCCTGCACTCGTGCTGAGATTGAGGTGCAGGCTGTCGCCGGAAAATCGGATCGGACGAGTCAAGAAACTGCCCGGTTGGGCTCCCGCATGAACTGACGCGAATCCATCGGTCCGCAGAACGTAGCGATCGCCACTGCGATGATAGATCGACATCTCCGTCGGCGAAGTCGGCACGACATTCAGCGCGACATAATTGGCACGGTTCAACCATGCGGTTGGATCAAGTCCCGGTCGAATGAATGCTTCCCCAATCATGCGATCGTAGCGAGTGGTGCCGGCTCGTGAAGTCATCAGCAGCACATCGGTCGCGTTGTTGTGATCCTTCGACGCGGCGGAGTCCCCTCTGCCAGGAACGTAACGTGTCGGCATCGCGACATAGATGTGAGGCGCGCGAAAATAGGGATGCGTCTGATTGGTGTAGAGATGCTCGCCGGGGCGATTCGGGTTCATCTCGACGGGTGCGGTCCACGTCTCGAAATCTGCCGATGTCGTGCGACTGATGCTGCGAAGCCCCTCGTCGGCAGTCCATGTTCGGAAGTAACAGACATATTGCTGCTCCGCTTCGGACCAGAACGAAACGTTTTGGGAATCGAAAGCGTGACGCCACTCATCGCGATACGGAATGACCTCGCCCTGCTTCGACCAGTGAATGCCGTCGTTTGAATAAAATGCGAACAGCCCGATCCCCGGTTTGGCCTTACCGCGTTTGTTACCGGGTCCGGGATGACCGGCGAGGGCTTTATAGCGCTGGCTGCCTGGAACGTTGGAACGTGTGTCGAGAAAGGGACTGAAGTTGTGCAGCAGCGAAGGCATCTTGGCCAGGATCACATTGTTCTCACGAGTCCCGTTGACTTCGTGAAGACCGAGCTTCGGAAACGCCCATTCGTGACCGTCGCGGCTCTCGCCGTAGCAAACCAGCTCTCCACCGTCGCCTGATTCCCTTTCACCTTGGAACGCCGGATCGTATCCGCGCCAGTAGGCTCGAAAAAGAACGCCATGTTCGTCGCTGTCCCTAATGACCGTGGCGTAGGCTCCCTTTGGTAGCGGTGATTGGGGCCTCGGGGCTTTCACGGGACGCTGCAGTCTCAAGTCCACGCCGTCCGTGCGATCGATCAGCAAATCGTCCACGAACAGTTCTCTTCGCGAACCGATGTCGATCGGCTCGTCCGCCACAGACAACGCGGCACCGCTCGACACCACAATCGTCACCGACACAATCAGCCGGTAAAGTAGCAATCGTACTGGATACTCAAGAAAAGAATGGTTCAGTTGTTCGCTGCGCATTTTTCGAGTCTTTCGAATGACAGAAACAAAAAGATTGTGGACCGCAAGGTTGCTTTCCTAAATGCTTATTGAACGTTTGCTAGGCCATCGCCCAACCGCGGCGATCACCGAGGTAGCGGAACGAACATCGACCGAATCGGTTTCGTTTCTATTCTGCCCAAGTGAATCGAGACCGCGGGTTCCGCCACGCGGTTTGCTAGATGATACCAAAACACGCGCAATCGCAGGCAGCCCGTGAGCCGCGTTTGCCGAAGGCCCAAAGGGCGCAGGTCGACTCTAGCCCAACACCGATCAACGAGCGTGATTCACCCAAGGGTGGAACCCGAACGCCCGCGTCAATGCCACCGACTTTGGCACCAAGCGGGTTGTCCTTGGGTAGCGGCAAGGCGCGAGCCGAGCCACTGATGTACGATTGACGTCCGCCGGGAACGCGGCAGCGAACGAAGGATCCCGGAGGGATGCCAGCGAGTAGCCGGAGGTCAGCGCAGCGCCACCTCCGGGGAGCACGTCCCACAATCCCCTCGACCCCGGACGGGGTCGCATCTGACGAGGGACCGGATGTCCGGAGGTGTCGCTTCGCTCACCTCCGGCTACTGGCTTTGACCCCGTCGGGGTCATGCCGCGCGCCCTACCGCTAAAACATGCTTCACAGCGTTGCCGTTCAGGCTCGCAGCGAATCCATCCGCCGGCGGTGCCGCCCACCGCCTCGCGGAAAGACTTGAACGGGTGGCATCAAAATGCAGTATTCTGGCCGGGACTTCCGGCTGAACAATCGTCGGGGAAAGATGATCCACGTCAGGACCTATTCCCCCGTCTTGGATCAAGAAAACAATGCCCCGAACGAGACATTCACACTGGACTACGAAATGACAGCCGCGGAAGCGGTCGCTAATTAAGCGGATCGGGGCGTCATAACATCGCGGTATGCTCGTGCGGTGGCCATCCCGCATCGACCGAATTGACGAAAGAGCCAAACGAAAAGAGGCTCTCGCCGCAGACAGAGGGCGAGAGCCTCGAGGATCTTCGAGCACACCGCGATGTCCACAACCACAAGTCACTCTGGTTTGTTCATACCATGCCTTTTCAGGCAGAACTCGCATCACCGCCGCTTCGGGAAGTCGAGCGGGATACAGAGTCACAAGAATGCAGAACGAAGCCGGAGTCGAAATGTTGCCTGGACACCACATGCCTCCTCACGAAATCGGAGGCAGGCGCACTCACAAATATGAATGGATGTTCTGCATTAGCTACCTCATCAGTCGAGGAAGAATCACAGGAAACGAGTACTCTGATGTTCAATTTACGCTGGAGCCCCGCACAGGTCAATTAAATTTTTAGAAACCGCTTTCTGGGTGACGACAAGCATTTGCACATTTGCTGTCACCGGCCATGTTGTCGACACGGTTTCAGGGTGCACTGCATGCTCCGCCCGTTGGTGGGTGGCACCAAATCAAAACCGTGGCACCAAATCAAAACCCGCCCTCCGCGGGGGCTTGTGCGCTCAGGCTGGTGAGTTGATCATTGCTCAGAATTCTCCACCTGATTGGCATCGCACATGACGCGATTCATTCGCTCACTCCAGGAAGTCTTGGCCGATTTTGATGTTGCCGTCCTCGATCAATGGGGCGTGCTGCATGATGGCACGACGCCTTATCCATGCGCCGTCGAAGCGATCGGGATGCTGGCCGATCACGGCAAACAGATGATCGTCGTCTCCAATTCTGGAAAACGCGCTGAATTGAACCGTGCCCGCATGCAGCGAATCGGCTTGCCGATGAATTACGTTGGCGAAGTCGCGACGTCCGGCGAAGCGTTGTGGGACGACATCCGACGCGGACGCCTGACCGTGCACGGCTCGGTCCCCAAGACGTGGTTTCCGATTTGCGCGACGTTCCAGGATGCGATCGATTGGAGTGCCGGATGCGACACGATTGAGTTGCGCGACACGTTGGATGACAGCATCGACGCGATCCTGCTGATGGGGCTCTCCGAGGAAGCCCGAGAAGATGATTATGACGATGTGTTTGACAAAGCGATCGCGAACGGAATCCCCGTGGTCTGCTCCAACCCCGACAAGTCATCGCCGCGCGCCGGTGGATTGATCATTTCGCCCGGTCATCTGGCGGATCGATTTTGCGAGAGGGGTGGAGAAGTCATCTGGTATGGGAAGCCATACGTCGCGATCTACAACGCAGTCCAACGGGCGTACCCAGACGTCCAACCCCATCGATTCTTGATGGTCGGCGATAGTTTGGAACACGATATCGGTGGCGCACAAAACATCGGATTTGCATCAGCACTTGTTCGCAGCGGTGTTCACCGAAACGATTTTGGTGAAGCCAACGAAGACCATGAACTGCAGCGAGTCCTCGACCGACTCTCTGCTCGCTCGGGGGTCGACCCGCCGACGTTTTGTCTTGAGTGCTTCGCTTGAAGCCCCCCTATCGGACTTCACAGCCTTGCGGCGTATTCTCACGGAGTCTGCTTTCGCCCCAATTTGAAAAGACACCGACGCCGAGTCGTTAAACTGGGACGCGAGCAACCTATCGCCCGATGTTGGCGAAGCGACAGCAGGAGATGCCCATGCCAACCAATGATGATCTTTTTCTCGGTATCGACATCGGGACGTCCGGTGTTCGATCGACGGTGATCACCCAAAGCGGTGAACCAGTCGCGACGGCGATCGCTGGCCTGCCAAAGCCCATCGAAATCGATTCACGTCCCTGCCAGGATCCCGAGCTCTGGTGGGACGCGACGTGTGATTGCCTTTCCGATCTCGCGAAACGATTGAAACAGGGTGACAGAAACCTGGCAGACGTTCGCGCGATGAGCGTCGATGGGACCTCAGGCACCTTGTTGCTTGCTGACGAAAGCCTCACCCCCGTGTCTCCCGGATATCTCTACAACTCCGCCGGATTCAATCGAGAAGCGGAGATGATCGCCGCGCACGCTCCGCCGGACTCGATCGCCAATGGGCCAGGATCGGCGTTGGCACGGCTGATGTTTCTGCTGAAGCACACCACATTCCCGCCCGCCCGGTTCATCTTTCACCAAGCCGACTGGATCGCGGCGAAGTTCTTGGGCGGCAGTCAAGTTGAAGGTGGTGGGCTATCGGATGAAACGAATGTGTTGAAGATGGGTTACGACGTGGTCCGTCGCAGGTGGCCCGATTGGATCGTGGATTGCGGCATCCCCACCCGTTTACTCCCGCACGTCCATCCCGTCGGCGACTGTTTTGGCTCCGTTTCCGATGCGGTGTGCAAACAATTCGGATTTGCATACGACGTAAGCGTTGTCGCTGGCACGACCGACAGCAACGCGGCGTTTTTGGCATCCGGTGCCTCCAAGCGAGGTGAAGGAGTGACATCACTCGGCACGACGCTGGCCATCAAATTGTTGTCGGATCAACCGGTCTTCGATCCAAGTCGCGGCCTTTACAGCCACCGTATCAGGGACATGTGGTTACCTGGCGGCGCCTCCAATACCGGGGGCGGCGTGCTCTTGGACTTCTTCACGCCGGATCAGCTCAGTGAGCTTCAATCCAACCTTGATCCCTCGACGCCAACCGGCTTGGACTACTATCCACTGTCGAAGCCTGGCGAACGCTTCCCGATCGCCGACCCCAATCTCGCTCCCCGGCTCACACCGCGCCCCCAAGACGACGCCGTCTTTTTGCAAGGAATGCTCGAAAGCATCGCCGAGATCGAGCGTGTCGGCTACGCCGCTTTGCGGGAGCTGGGCGCACCGGCGGTGCACCAGGTCTTTACGGCCGGAGGCGGTGCAGCCAACGATGCCTGGACGCAGATCCGCGCGCGTGTCCTGGGTGTGCCGGTGTTGAATGCCGACTCGTCAGAAGCCGCCGTGGGTGCGGCACGAATCGCAGCGGGATTGATTTAGTGCGTCGAGTGGATTCGTTGGCGAGCGAGACAGAATCGGCATGCAGAACCAGCGTCCGCAGATGGCAGAAACATGGGAGGGGAGAGTGGGCGACAGGAACATGGGTGACAAGAAAATGTGGCGCGCCGGTGATCCTATCCCGCGTTCCGCGCCACCATTTCATTGCGATTGAAACATCTCCAATACAGCGGTCGGTAGAGAGCGGTACCAATCGCACGAGGAGCGTCCCGATAGGCTTGTTGGCCGGTGGCGCCGCAACGACTGCCATCGTCAACGCTCAACAAAACCCTCCACGTCGTCCAAGATGATCTGCCGACGTTCGGCAGCGGCCACACGAGTAGCCCCGAACTGATCGACGTGGCATCGAACCGTTGCGATTTTGAGAATCGTGTGTTGGGCAGTCCGGGACCATCGTGTCCCCCCCGGCAAACGCTGCCCGACGGAGGTTCGGTGAGTCAGCCCCCATGCGACGCAGACGAACAGGCGACGCAGACAAACAGGCGACGCAGACAAACAGGCGACGCAGACAAACGGGCGACGCAAACGAACAGGCGACGCAAACGAGCAGGCGAACCACCGTGCTGTCGTCTTTCCGACTGTGGGGGGGCGAATAAAGGGAATCCTGAACTTGGGGCCATCCCCTGTTCGGTGCAGGCTGTCTGGCTGGAGTGTGGGCGGTACAATGCAGAACCGCGGTTAAGTCCGGCACCTTAATCGATTGTGAGCCTAGAAACCATTTCCTGTTCGAGCACGGAGAGAGAGCGATGCCACGCTTCCCGCTGATCCACGAGACCGACGCGCCGGACGAGGTGACGGAGATCTATCGCGACTTCCAGCGGGAGATGCGGTTTCCCGACGTCCCCAACTTCGTCCGCACACTGGGCGCGTCACACTCGACGCTGGCCGGCACTTGGGGCCTACTGAAGCATGTGCTTCTGGACGGCCGCCTTCCGAGGTCCACGAAGGAACTGATTTTTGTGGCCATCGCAGTGAAGCGGGAGTGCGAGTATTGCAAAGAGGCACATGCCGCGTGTTGCCGAGTCTTGGGAGTTGAAGACAACACGATTCGGGCCGTGATGGAGGGGCTCAAGGATGATGCGCCCGAGATCCCCGATCACACGCGCGACATCCTTCGGTTCGCCATCAAATGTGGCGCCACGCCTGAGCAATTAAACAGCGAAGATTTCGCCAGCCTCGCGCAACACGGCCTCGACAACGAGCAGACTTTGGAAGTGATCGCCACCGCAGCGATGGCGGTCTACGCGACCATCATCGCCGACGCAACGATGCTGGACATTGACGCCATGTATGCAGAGATGTAGCAAACGGTGGGGTGCTTATTGGACTTCGATGAGTTCGACGACGAAATGGAGGTGCGAATGAGGAGGGATCGAGCCAGGGGAACCGCCTTTGCCGTAACCTAGCCTTGAAGGAATCCACAGCTCGATCATGCCTCCCTCGCCGACGAGTTGCAGCCCTTCGGTCCAGCCGGCGATAACATTTCGCAAAGGAAAAGTCGTGGGTTCCCCTCGTTCGTAAGAGCTGTCGAAGACTTTGCCGCTATTGAGCCACCCGCGATAGTTGACCGTCACGGTGTCGTCAGCAGTGGGTTTCTTGCCGCCGGAATTTCTCAGCACCCGATACCTCAATCCGGAATCGGTCGCGGTAAATTCAGGCACGTCCCCCGCATCGATCGGCCCGGCATCGATCGGCCCCGCATCGATCGGCCCCGCATCAATCGGCCCGGCATCGAGCGGCCCCGCATCGACCGGCCCTGTCCCCTGTTGGAACTCAGGCCGATGGAAAAACGTA
>NZ_JBFHKV010000313.1:0-8133 GCF_041595215.1 Stieleria sp.
CGGAATCGCCTAAAGGCTGGACACCAATACGCGCTGGTGTGCAGGCTTCAGCCGCCCAATTCGCTGCTCCGCAGCGACCCGGGAATCGCCTAAAGGCTGGACACCAACGGCGCTGGTGTGCAGGCTTTAGCCGCCCATTTCGCTGCTCCGCAGCGACCGAGAATCGCCTGAAGGCTAGACACCATCGGCGACTGAAAAAAGGGTGAGAAGCCTTTTTCTCAGTTGGCTCGCGGGTGCGCCCGTTCGTAAACCGCGCGCAGGCTGGCGGCGCTGACATGCGTGTAGATTTGCGTGGTCGCCAAACTCTTGTGACCGAGTAACTCTTGAACGCTGCGGATATCCGCGCCGCGGTCCAACAGATGCGTCGCGAACGAATGACGCAAGGTGTGGGGACTGGTTCGCGAATCGAGTTCGGCGACGGCCAGGTATTTCTCCAGCATCCGGCCGACACTTCGCGCGGTCAGGAGATTTCCGAAGCGATTGACAAACACCGGGGCCTTGCGTCCCAACGCCTGACTTTTGTCGCTGCGTTGGCGGCGTTTGGCGTAGGCTTCGATCGCCTTGATGGCGAACGAACCGAGCGGACAAATCCGTTCCTTCCGGCCCTTCCCGCGGACGCGAACGATTTGTTCGTGCGTGTCGATGTCACCGTCCTGAAGCCCGACCAGTTCGCTGACCCGCAATCCTGCCGAGTACATCGTTTCCAAGATCGCGCGGTCGCGCAGCCCGGCAACCTTGTCTGCCGGCGGGGCGAGCAATAAACGCCCGACCTCGTCGTCGGTCAACACGTGCGGCAGCTTGCGTTGCCGACGCGGATTGCGCAGCGGTTTCGCCGGGTTGCTCGTTGCCAGACCTTCACGCATCGCGAATTTATAAAAGCTGCGCAGCGCCGCCAGTTTGCGGGCGATGCTCGAACGGGCGTAATCGGCTTGCTGGAGCGCCGCTTGAAACGACCTCAGTTCCTGCGGCGAAAGCGAATCGGGATGCGGCACCTTGCCACGCGTCGCTTCGAGCCACTCGACGAAGCTGAACAGATCCTCGCGATAGGATTTGATCGTCAACTCCGACGCGTTGCGTTCGGTCACCAGGTATCGCAGGAACTGGGCGATCGCTGAGTGCATGCGGGCTCCTAGCTAAAGTCTTCGACCGACAGGTTGTCGAGTTCGTTATCGATCAACAGGTCGTCTTCGACGGGCACCGCGTCGCGGATCTTGCGACTCAGCATCGCCGCGTCGTACCACGAGAAGTCCAATTCGGGATTGGCGGCAAACCGTGCGAGCTGACGTAGCGTTTGGTCGCGATTGGCATCGTCGAACATGAAGATGAATTTCTCTTCGCCTTTGACCAAAGCCAGCACGTTTATCTCTTTGTCCATCTGCGTGGGATGCCTGCAATTGAGCGGAAGTCACGGATGCGATTCGGGGCGGTGGTGCGGCCGAGTAAATGATCTCGACCATTCGTCCCAGGGAGAGCTATCGGCATGCCGCGAGGCGGTACTGAGCGGCGTTGGCTGCGATCGTGATGCAAGCGTCGTTTTGTCGCGTTGCGGTCCCTACCAAAGCCAGTGATTCCCGAAACGCCCGAGGCGTCACAATCGTTCAACTCGAATCGACGGGGGACGACCGAATCCAACAAGAGGGATAAAACAACAATGCCTGCGAGCACGAATCAATCGCAACTCACAGGCATCCGGTCTTGAGGTCAACACCAGTGTGTCTTCCGAGAGTAGGTGTCTACCGAGGGTAAACGTACAGCGGTACGACGACCGTCTGGCGATACGGGTAGCGGCTACTCATCATCGGAATCGAATTCCAATTGGGACGCAGCGGTTCGTAGCCGGCCCACAGGTTTCGTTCCATCCGCTCCATCCGCTGTTGCGAACGGAATTGGGCTCGGGCTTGGCGGAGTTCGGCGGCGGTCGGCTCGCCGGCGGACAGGTCGGACGAACTGGGCACGACATCGACCAACCGGGGCGTGACGATGATGTCGGCGTCCTCGGCGGCAGGCTTCTGGGCAACGCGTTGCGGCGCAGCGGCTTCGGGACGGGTGATCTCGGGCGGAGCGATGTCCGGCGCAGAGGGTTCGGGAAACGGGAACTGGGCGAGGGCCGAGCCGGCCGTCAGGATCGATGCCATGGCGGCCCAGACGAGACCGAGCAGACCGTTTTTGAGGTTGGATTTCATGGGATTCCCCGGGGTAATTTTGGAAGGGCGGGTGGGAATCGAATCGGCATCATGGGTCCAGCGGTATGAGCGTGGCAAAAAACGTGAGGCCAAAAACCCTGCCAAACGGTCTCTTCGTGCCGGTTATCGGGTCATCGATGGTTATTTTGCTGCCATTGGCTCGATCCAACCGAAAAGTCACCCGTTCGGGGATGGTCATTTGACGCCAGTCTGCAAAGAATGACGCAGCACAGGCAAATCATCCCGCTCCACCCTGCTGGCGCCCCATGCCGAACTGTTTGCAGGGTCCCGCCCCCCTCATTCTGATTTTGGAGAACCCCATGAAAAACGTTTTACGAATCCTCGCCGGTTCCGCCGCAGCCGCACTGATGACTTTTTCACTCGGCTGCCAACCTCCAAAACCACCGGCGCCGGCTGCCGACAGCTCCGAACCGGCCGCGACGGTGACCAGCAATACCAGCGGCAGCAACACCACCAGCAACATGACGGGAAACACGACCACCGCCAGCGAAACGCCCGTCGGCGAAACGCCGTAGCGGACGAACAAGAGCAGATTGCGGTCGCCGCCACCCCCGACAGGTCTTCTTCAGACGCATCGGGGGGCGCCAACGCCTGGCTCCGCCTTCGACACCATTCGGGCGATCCGTTTGACGGGATGTTGTGATAAACTGTGACGGTCGTGGCTCGCCGCCACCGAAGCACCCCGTCAACGCTCCCTATCGACCCGCGCTCTATGAAACTTTTTCCGTGGTTGCCCGCGATCTCGTGTGCCGCAGTCGTCGGCACTGCAGTCTTCGGCGCCGCCTTGCTGGTTCCGGCCTTTGCATCCCCTGTTCAGGCGACGGAGGTGCAGATCGAATTAAGCTCGGGTGAAATCGTCAGCGGCCAATGGGCCGGGACGACCGCTTCGTCGCTTCAACTCCATGACGGATCGTCGCTGCGAAAGTTGCCCGCCGACCAGGTCGTCACTCTGAAGCTGGCTGCGTCGCAGGAGACGTCGGCTGGCCCGACGATCAACGTCACGCTGACGAACGGATCGTCCCTCTTCGCGCAAGACGTTTCGATGGATGACACGACGGTCAAAATTGAACCGCGGCGTCAATCCGCAATCAATGTTCCGATCAATCAGGTGCGTTCGATCCGCTTTCGTCAGGGCGGACCGGCTACCGATCCGCAGTGGTTCGGCTTGGAGGACAAAGAGCAGCGTAGTGATTTGATGGTGATTCGACGCGGCAATGACCAGCTCGATCCGATCGAAGGCGTGGTGGTCGGCTTGGATCCGCAAAACCTGCTCTTCGAACTCGACGGCGACAAAATCGAAGCGCCGCGAGACCGCCTGGAGGGCGTTTTTCTTCGCTCGGCTGCGTCCTCGGATGCGAGGGCAGCGGTCAAGGTCAGCGACATTTATGGTTCCACGTTTCTGGTCGCCCGTCTGGAACCCAGCGACGCGACCGACGCGATCGAGATCCTGTTGCCTGGCCAAGTCCGCCATCGCATTGCGTTGGATCAGATCCAGCGCATCACGTGGTCCAGCGGTCGAGTCATGTTGGCGCGTGAAAGCCCCGCCTCCAACGGAATGTCCCCCCTGTTGCAAACAAAATTGCCGACCAGCCTGATGACCGATTGGTTCGGACCGGCGGCCGAGGGCGAAGATCTGGTGATGGTCGCCGGAGGAAACGCCGAGTATCGCGTCGAGCCTGGATTCCAAACGCTGGCCGGAAGCGTCGGGCGAGATAAACTTGTCTCCGCCGGCGGCACCGTTACCGTTCGCGTGGTCGTCGATGGCCAGGTGCAATGGGAACAGTCGCTGACCGATGCGAGCAGCAAAGGATTTCGCGTTCCAGTCGCGGGCGCCAACCGCGTCCGGCTGGAAGCCTTGGCAGGCGACGATGGTGACGTCGGAGACCAAGTCCGATTCTTGAAACCCAGGTTGATCAAGTGAGCCGACGAGTGAACGACCGATTGCCGCGATCCGCCGCGCTTTTCACCGCGTCGGTGTTGGCGCTGTTTGCCATCACGCCGTTCTGCCCGGCACAAGTGTCGCGCGCACAAGACGCTGCACCCGATACCATTTCGATCGCCGGCCCTCTCGAGTTGGATCCGCTGCTGCAGTCGGTCGAACAGGCGCGTGTTGCGGCGATTGATCGCGCCCGTCCCAGCGCCGTCAGCGTGTTTGTGCCCGGTGGCGGAGGCGGCGGGAGCGGCGTGCTGATCTCACCGGACGGCTTCGCGCTGACCAACTTTCACGTCACCAGCCCCGCCGGAACGTTCATGCGTTGCGGGTTGAGCGACGGCCGCGTCTACGATGCCGTCTTGGTCGGACTCGATCCGGTCGGCGACTTGGCGATGATTCAGCTGCTCGGACGCGATGATTTCCCCTATGCCACGCTGGCCGACAGCCGACAAGCCCGCGCCGGCGACTGGTGCATGGTGATCGGCAATCCGTTCCTGCTGGCGACCAATCTTCAGCCCACCGTGACCTGGGGAATCCTCAGCGGCGTCGGGCGTTATCAGTATCCTTCCGGCACGTTGCTGGAATATGCCGATTGCCTACAGACCGATGCGTCGATCAACCCCGGAAACTCGGGCGGCCCGATCTACAACGCTGACGGCGAATTGCTGGGCATCGTCGGGCGGTGCTCCTTCGAAAAACGCGGACGTGTCAACGTCGGCGTCGGTTACGCGATTTCCATCAACCAGGCGAAAAACTTCCTCGGCTATCTGCGCAGCGGCCGCATCGTCGACCACGCCACACTCGGCGCGACCGTGACGACCGATCCCGATGGCGGAGTCGTCGTCAGCAACATTCTCGAATCCAGTGACGCGTACCGACGCGGGCTTCGCTACAACGCCCAAATCCTGGAAATCGATGGCCGTCCCGTGATGACCGCAAACGATGTTCAAAATGTGCTGGGTACCCTGCCCAGTGGATGGCGTGTCCCGGTCACGTTTCGCTACGACGGAATCACCAAACGCGTCCCGGTACGATTGATGGGCGTTCATCGCCAGGACGAACTGCTGGCCAAAATGTCCTCGGCCCTGCCGCCCCCACCGCCGGTTCCAGATCAACCGGAAGACGAAAACGACGCGGAAGAAAAAGACGGCGAGGAAAATCAAGACAAAAACGAAGACGATGACGAGACGCCTCAACCGCCCGATCGAAAACGGGCGCGGCCGCCATCACCCCACGGCAGTGCCAAACCGGCGATCCCCAAATCGGTTTCCGACCTGATCATCCAACGCCGGGGATTCGCCAACTATCACTTCAATCAAGTTCAGCAGGACCGTTTCATCGACTCGCTGCGGAACCAATTCCCCGCCGATCAATTTCCCGCCGATGCGGAATCGAAATCCACTGCGTGGACCATCACCGGCAAGACCGGCGAGGCGGAGGTCAAACTCAGCGTCGCCGACGATCAGTTTGCGATCCTTGTCGGTGAAACGGCGATGCAGGCGACGAAACGATCGGAGCTGTATGACGCGGTCGATACCGATTCGATCGCCGGGATTCTGCCCGCGCTGGATGCCTGGCGGACCATGTTGAAACTCGGCCCCCAAAAGTTCGGCGAAGCGTATTACCAAGGCACGATGCCGTTAGGCGGCGAACGCCCCCTCCGCGACTGCATGATCGGTCTGTACGGGGACATGGAAGTGCGTTGGCTTTCTCATCCCGAAAGTGGTTTGGTCGAATGCGTCGAAGTGTTCGCCGATCGCGACTCGGACCCGGCGGAACTTTGGATCCTTCGCGAGGGCGACAAGATCAGCGGATTGGAATTGCGTTACGGAACCGACGTCGCACTGAACGTCACGATCAGCGACTGGAAGCAAACGGAGACCGCACAGCCATGATGCCCACGCGTCTTCCCTCGCCAACCCTCGCTGCACCGCTGCCCCGACTGGCCTGCCTGCTGGCCGGTCTGCTCACCTGGCTGCCGATCACAGCCGAAGCGTTGGCCCAGCCGCCCACTGCACCCATCACACGTGAAGTCCAACAGCGTGTGGTCAAGATTTACGGTGCCGGCGGAATCAAAGGGCTGGAGGCCTACCAAAGCGGTTTTCTGGTTTCACCGGAAGGCCACATTGCGACGGCTTGGAGCTATGTGCTGGACGTCGAACCGATCGTGGTGCTCGATGATGGACGCCGGTTCGAATCCACGATCGTGGGGATCGAGCCCGCGCTCGAGCTGGCGGTCTTAAAAGTCGACGCCTCTGACTTGCCGTACTTCGAAGTCGACAAAGAACTCCATGCCCAGTGGGGTGATCCCATCTTGGCCGTCAGCAATCTGTTCAACATTGCCGCGGGCAACGAACCGGCCAGTGTGATGCAAGGCACCATTGCCGCGGTGACCAATTTGGACGCACGGCGCGGGACCTTCCAAACACCCTACCGCGGCAAAGTGCTGATCCTGGATCTGATCGCGAACAACCCGGGTGCCGCCGGCGGCGCGGTGGTCGATGGCGAGGGCCGCTTGATCGGCATGCTGGGGAAAGAGCTTCGTGACAGCGGCACCGGG
Organism: Stieleria sp.; assembly: GCF_041595215.1. NCBI lineage: Bacteria > Pseudomonadati > Planctomycetota > Planctomycetia > Pirellulales > Pirellulaceae > Stieleria > Stieleria sp. The sequence goes on from NZ_JBFHKV010000313.1 coordinate 6,698, forward strand.
GTCTGGCTGAATTATGCCTTGCCGATCGATGCGCTCCGAACCGCACTCGGTGACATCATCGCCGGTCGCACGACGACCGTCCCCAAAGAAGAGAACCCCGTGCTGCGACGGGACCAGTCGCACAACCTGACGACACTGGGATTGGTGCTGGTGCCCAACGTCCTGGAATCCACACCGGCCTACATCGATGCCGTCGCCCCCGACTCGCCGGCGGCCGATGCAAAACTGCGGCCAGACGATTTGATCTTGTTGCTGGAAGGACAGCGTGTCGGTGACCAACAAACCCTGATCGATCTTTTGCGTCGGATCGATCGGCGCGATGCCGTGTCGATCACGATCCAGCGCGGCAACGAAGTGCTGCCGATTCGTTTGCAACCTTAGGAGCCCGCCGCGTGGTGAAATTAAAAACGGTCTACTGGTTCACGGTCGTGTCAGCGTGGCTGCTTTCAAGCACCGTCTGTTCGGCACAAAACGACACCGCAGAGTATCGTCAAGCGATGGCCCGCGCGGTGCGCAACGCTGCCGAGCGTGTCTTGCCATCGATCGTTTCCATCGAAGTGATCGGAGTGGCCGAAGTGGCCGGCGGCGGCAACCAGCAAAGCGAAGTCGCCCAAGACGCACCGTCCTGTGGGATTGTCGTTGACGCAGACGGGTACATCGTCGCATCGGACATCATCGTCCGTCGTCCATCGGCCAGCATCTTGGTCGTCTTGCCCGACGCGACTCGACTGGCCGCAACCCTCGTCTCCCGCGACTATCACCGCGGTCTGGTGATGCTCCGGGTCGATACCAAAACGCCCCTGGTCCCCATCGACTTGGCCGAAGCGGTGAACACGCCGATCGGGTCAACCGTCGTCGCCATCGGACGCTACGGCGGCGATCGATCGCCGATGGTCAGCAGCGGCATCTTGAGTGCCACCGGCCGATTGGAAGGCACGATGTTGCAAAGCGACGCACGCGTCTCCCCATCGTTTTACGGCGGCCCGTTGGTCGATCTGTACGGAAACGTGATCGGTGTCCTGGTCCCCGCAGTCGCCGAAGGCGGAGCGCCGGACGACACCAGTTGGTACGACTCGGGAATCGCGTTCGCCGTCCCGTCGCCGGTGTTGGCAAACAAACTGCCGCGTCTGCGTGCCGGAGAAGACATCCGCAAGGGGCTGATCGGCATCGTCCCCAAGGCCAAAGACCCGTACGCCGAAGACACCGAACTGGCAGCCGTCCGCAGCCGATCCCCGGCGGAAAAATCCGGTATCCAGCCCGGGGACTCCGTCGTTGCCATCGGCGGCAAACCCGTGCGGATGTTTCAGCAAATCAAACAAGCCCTCGGCCCCTACGATGCCGGCGAGTCGCTCGAGATCACGTTGCGTCGAAACGGCGAAACACGGACCGTCAGCGTCACGCTGGCCGAGTCGATTCCCCCGTTGAATCCGCAGCGC